>JAJAZF010000432.1 GCA_026785875.1 Chamaesiphon sp.
CGCGCCATCGCCGATCAATCACGCACGATTCGTCTCCCCGTCCATTTGTACGAGACTATTTCACGGATCAAAAAGACCACCAAATTGCTTTCTCAAGAAATGGGACGCAAACCCACAGAGGAAGAAATTGCCACGCGGATGGAAATGACGATCGAAAAACTGCGGTTTATCGCCAAGTCCGCCCAATTACCAATCTCACTCGAAACACCAATTGGTAAAGAAGAAGATTCCCGACTGGGTGACTTCATCGAAGCTGATGGTGAAATGCCAGAAGATCAAGTATCCAAAACTTTACTGCGTGAAGACTTAGAAGGAGTTCTCGATACTTTGAGTCCTCGCGAACGTGACGTTTTACGCCTGCGTTATGGTTTAGATGATGGACGGATGAAAACATTAGAAGAAATCGGTCAGATCTTTAATGTTACCCGCGAACGCATTCGTCAAATCGAAGCTAAAGCTCTCCGCAAACTTCGTCACCCAAATCGCAATAGTATTCTCAAAGAATATATTCGTTAGGTTAAGAGTGCATTGCTAGCTACCAGAGATTTCCAGTAGTCAGCCAAGATCCACCATTTGCAAAGATGGTGGATTTTTGACGATCTCCATCGCAATTGTCGAGCAAGTTCACTGAAAATTAGGGTTTAAACCCCTACCTTCAAGCAAATCGCTATCAACTATCAACTGTCAACTATCAACTATCAACTATCAACTATCAACTATCTAAAAAGGGAGCCGGAACCAACGCGCACTTAGATTCCTGAAACGATCGATCGCACCGGCTGGGGGTAATGTACCACCAGCCGTTTCCCATTTCTCGATTAATTCCAAACCTAGTGGTGTCAACCGAAAACTATCAGTTAAACCTTGTCCGTCTACTTCCCGCCGCAACATCCCCACTTGAATCAGCCAACTAGTTGCTGTCTCGACACTCAACTCCGAGAGCGGGTAGCGCGTGTAACCAGATTGAACGCCTAGATTGCCAGCCAACTTGGGTACAGATACACTTTCCCACCGCATCTTGGCAAACAGAGCTAGTTGAAAAGGCGCACACCGCAAAGCGATGTCAGCACGCGCGATCGTTTTGGCTGGATAGGAGATAATTTTGCCAGGAGTAGGAGTAGCAACCACGATCGCAATACTAAATAAAAATTACTACATTTATTGTAACGTTTTGGTCGATCGTACCGAGATAAATGGCTGATGCTCTCGATCGACTAAATGTGGAAAACTAAGGAAGCGGTGGCAATTAAATTTTCAGCAACGATCCACATCACAGTTGAGAGCTTAAATTTGCCATTAGCGAGGTTTTCTTTCAGGCTGACTCCATCTGCCGGAAGTTCTCTCGAACACAGTCCACTTCACCCACCCAAACGATCGTGTCTAGCGGCGAAACACCCCAAGTCCCCTTTCCTTGGTCGGCATTTTTGAGTCAGCCAGTCTTTCATCAAAAGCACAAGATCATTCTCAATCCCACTGTATTTAGACAAGTATATCAAGTTCGCCTGCTCGAAAGTTGTCTTCAGAAGCAATTATCATCTACTGGGTCTCGAAATCTGAGTAGCTAGAACCTTTGTCAATCTAATAATTTTAAAAAAGTAGGGGCAATTCATAAATTGCCCCTACTTTTTTGATATTAATATTGTTGTGTGAAAGTTTGCCCGCTCTACAAAATTAAGTCGATCGGATATAATCTAGCTAGGATGAGTAGTTGGAGGTTTTATGACAAACGTTGCGATCGCCGAATTAGATCCTCGTTCAATAGATCTCAGTACG
>JAJAZF010000433.1 GCA_026785875.1 Chamaesiphon sp.
AATGGGTGCGGGGATTGCACTCGATCGCATAAACCTGCCCATCATCATCAGCCTGCATAAAGTCTAATGAGACTTGTCCAGTTAGTTTCAAACTACTGGCAAAAGTCCGAATCCATGCTTCGATATCCGATCGATCTACATGCTCGTAATTCACCTGAAATGCTGATGATTCACAGCAACAGTGTAACTGAAGATGACCATTGCGAACCGTGCTATGAGTACAGTATTCTTGCCCTGGGATAAACTCCTGCATCACCCAAGGTTTACTCTCGGAGATCGGCAAAGACTTGACAAAAGCCGCAGTTTCCGCTGGGGTATCACAAGGTAACTTAGTCAGATCCAATCGTCGCACCGAATCATAGGGAATACTTTTGATGATGTATTTCCGCTGTTCGTTAGAAAAATCAAAATCGATAACTTGCTGAGGATGCGTAATCTTGTAGGACTTGGGTACCCGCAATCCCAGTGCTTGGGCATCAGTGGCAAACTCATACTTATCATCCAAGCGTTGAAGCATGTCTACATCGACGTGCATGACCGTGCAGTAGGGGGAGAGTACCGTTTGGACTACGGCATCATAATAACTAGCAACTGGACTACAAACGGGCACATAGACATCAACACCTTCTTGTTTGACGATATCTAACAGTGCCTGGGGATATTCCGGTGTCTGGGGGTTTGGTACTGTATAAAAGCGATCGACCGCCCAGGAATAACGATGCCCAGTCAACCAATATTTATGAGTTTCTACCAAAATCACCCGATGTCCCGCTTGATGGAACGATCGAGCTAACTGTAACGCTTTGGTCATCTTACCGCCGCTAATCAAAATTGTCTGGGGATTGGCGGCGATCGATCTCGACTGGAACGGCTTGGTGAGTAAGGCAGACAGTAAAGCGATCGCCGTTAACGTCAGATTCAACGGTAGTACCAATAGCAATAATAGAAGAGTGCCTATTGTTTTGACTCTTGTCTGTAACTTGCTATTACCCATCCTCGTTCCCTGCTCAGATGGCATCACTGCAACTGAAACTGTTTTTGTCATAATTTTCTGATGTTGCAGTGAAAAATTGCCTGAACAAGTATCTAGGCACAAATATTTATTTAATCGTTGGCGTAGTTCGACTACGCTCACCACAAGTAGCTCGGTAGAGAATCGCTCCCGAAACGTAGATGGTGGAAAGTTTTCACCATCTACCGTGACAAGCCGATTAAACCGCTCTCAACTTTTCTCGATCGATCTACCGTTTAGCTCCAAGTCGGCTGGACTTAGGTTGAGGTTGATTTACCCCCCCAACCCCCCCTTATCAAGGGGGGGGGCTTTCGCTCGCTCCCCTTTAGGGGGAGGCTTTGCTCCCTCCCCTTGATAAGGGGAGGGCTGGGGCGGTCCCTGAGCCTGTCGAAGGGTGGGGTAAACATCTACGCAGCAACTCAAACAGGCTTGGATCGCAGTAGGAGCCAGAGGAGTTACTAAACTCGCCGAATCAGCGTAATCCCATCTCTGAGTGGTATTAGCACCTGCTCCACACGCGGATCGTTAGCCACAGCCTGATTGAATTTAGCGATCGCCACTCCATTGGGCGTAGTCATCCCCGATACATAAGGCTGCCCCTGCATCAGGGTATTATCCGCGTAGATCGAGCCATTGGGAGCCAATAGCCCAGTAGTGAGCAATAGATCGAGATAGTCTAGATACCCACCTTTATCGGCATCGATAAATACCAGATCGAATATCTCACCATCAGCCGCCAACTGTTTCATGGTTTCGATCGCAGGTGCAACTTTGACCACGATCTTGTGACCTGATGTTGATTCCTTAAAACACTTCTGGGCAAACTCCGCAGCATAAGCATCGACTTCGCAAGCTACTACTTCCCCATCCGCTGGTAGTGCTTCAGCCATCGCTAGTGCTGAGTAACCAGTAAACATCCCAATCTCCAGCACTCGCCGCGCTTGAGTCAGATGGATCAGAAATTTGAGAAACTGACCTTCCACATGACCGGAAACCATTTCCTGTTCTAGTGGTTTGACAGTCTCACCATCAGAGAATCGTTTGTTCCAATCCTCTGCTTGGGTGCGCTGGACTAATGCTGCTAATGCTGGAGACTCTGGCGTAGTGCAGAGATCGAGGTAAGGATCGAGACCATTTGCCAGCTCGTAGGCTTGCTGTAGTTCGGCTTTGAAAGCTGGATCGATCTGCTCGATCTGCTCGACTTGATGAGCGAGACTTTCGAGTTTAGCCGCCAAGATTCCGGCTGGAGTTACTGGTCTCATCGTTATACTCCTGCTGCGGAAGGAGTTGCAACTTTGTCCAATACAACGTACATGTCTACACCATCACCATTGCGGGGATAGGCTTGACAGACTTCACGATGTACTGCTAGAGCTGCATCCAACTCAGTCCGAGTTAGATCGTTCATGAAACGGCACTCACCAATGGGACAAGGAGCGGCTGCACGTTGCAATCCGTCGCGGGTACGAGCGATCGATGTTGTCGCTTTCCAGAGCAGTTCGGGAGTCAGGTAAGGGCTATCAATTGCTAGTCCTAAGCGGCTCATCAGCCCTAAAATTCGATCGCGATCGATGACTGAAATATATCCACGTTGTTGAGCAATAGTAGCCGAGAAAGCCATGTCGATCGCGACACTATGACCGTGGAACATCGGAATTTCTGGTGTCAGTTCCAGTGTCGGACTCCAAGTGTGACCATAAGCAATCACCCGATCCAAGTCTAGCTCGTGCAGGTTGGGTACTTCCAACTTCAACATCGACTGAATCGCATTGTAAGTTAATCGATGTGCTACTTCTTGCAGCTCAGATGTGCCGTCTAAATAACCAAAATGGCTATGTAGCAGTGCTTCACCATAGTTTTCCAATAATTCAAAAATTTCGGTGTTGCCGACTACTGCGATCTTGATCAACTCAGCCATCCCATTCCGCACTTGGTCGGTGGGTAGAGTTTTCAGGAATGAGAAGTCTAGAATTACCTTCTGCGAAGCGTGGTAGGCACCGAGACGGTTCTTTAACTTACCGTGGTTGACTGCAACTTTGATCGCGACACTGGCATCAATCAGCCCGATTAGGGATGTTGGTACGCGGATATAGTTAGTCTTACGGCGATATGTGGAGCAAGCAAAGCCAGCAACGTCGGTCGTCAATCCGCCACCAACTACCAGCACAGGCTCTTTCCGCACGAGTCCAAAGTCAACAAAAGCATCAATAATACTTTCAAAAGTTGCCAGTGTCTTATCAGGTTCCTTAATCGAGACTGGAAATACTGTTAAGTCAAGATCGTAATGCTTGAAATAATCCTGCATTTGTTCGCCATATAGACCGAACACATTGCGATCGACAACCATCAAACAACGTCCGAATTGGCGGTAGCTATCCGCAATCTCAGGATTCTCAATCTTAAAAGCACC
>JAJAZF010000434.1 GCA_026785875.1 Chamaesiphon sp.
AATTCAGACGTGTCTCAAATTGTTTACTTTTTGGGACGGAGTTTATCCAAGAATCTTAGCTGGCAAGGATTTTAGGGTACTAATGTCAAACTTCGTTTTTCATAATCCCCCTTTTCGGGGATTAATCCAAAAAACCCCAAGCTAGAGTTTAGTAGTTGTCCGATGTCTGTAGCGTTGAATCTATTGCGGGAGCAATGGGGGAGTGGTCAGGTGAGGATTAGAGTAGTAATTGAGAATTGACAGTGAGAAGCGGGTATGGATTGACCGATAAATAGTAGATTATTGATATTTGTTACATGTATTATTTGAAACAAACAATTTACTAATAGAAAAATTAGATTATATGTAGTTGTAAGTCAATCGCAGTAATAAATTAATGGCATTTTTTATCATCAAAGGTGTATTCAATCCCGACAATGGTATTCCAGATGGAGATTCGGTCAGATTTTTGGCAGATGATGACTCCCGATTCGATCTATTAGAAGGAAGAGTTGATTTCAAGTCTGGAGGAGAGGTTCAACTTCGCTATGAAGGGATTGACGCTCTCGAAAAAGCAGCAATTAAACCATTTTCATCTGATGCTACCAAACTAAATAAGGAGCTATTGGGTGGAATAGAAAACGGTCAAATTGGATACATTTTATCCAATCACACTGATTCAAACGGCAGACCTGTCTGTTTTGTCTTTGCAGGTGAAGCAGCCGAGCCAGATGGTGCGGAAATTATGTTAGAAACAGAATTACTCCGTCAAAGTGTTAATTATCAACTGCTAGCAGCAGGTGTTGTTTATCCACTGTTCTATGAAACACTCTATAAAGAACTACGGGATGAAATGGTCGAAGCAGTCAAAAAAGCACGATCGGCAAAACTAGGAATCTGGAAAGAGGACGCATCGACAAAAGGATTTATCATTAAGCCACCAGTAAATCTGCCGAAGTTACCACCAATTTTCCCAAAAATCTGGAGACGATTAGACACATTTTATAGTCGTCAATCTAATCAAAACAAAACAGCGAAGCAGTTTCTGGAATCTTTAGCGCAAGGAAGCGATCGCTTGTTTACAATTCCAGACCAACGCTGGATTAAGCTTTCTACAGCTTTAGAAGTGAATGGTGATACCCTAAAATTCAAATACAAACCTGAAGAGATGATCTTTCGAGGTTAGAGCCGAGCAGTGCTAAGTCGTAAATTCAAGTTTTATCCAATGTGTGTAAAGCGGCGAGGGATCTCGCCATTAACGGAGCAAACAGTTGTCAGAGCGTTTGTTTGCCATACTTGAGATAGAAGTAATTTTGAAAAAGTTCATTTGGATCGTATTGCCGCTTGAGTTGAAAAAACCGATCTGCCTGAGGATAAGCCCGCTGAAACTGGTCGGGGGTGGCATGAAGCCGATAAGGCAAATAGTATGTACCGCCCACCTCTAAAGCCGCCTCGATTAACGAGCGAGTTACGGATTGCATATTCGCTTCAGCAGCCGGATTGCGCTGTTGATTGAAGAGCATCACTAATCCAAACATTTCACGATTGGCATAATGCAGGAAAGCATCGCGATCTGGGCGGACATTCCGCACGGTAACATTGAGCAAATCGACTTTGTGTTTGGGCAAGATTTGGCGGCATTTTTCTAGAAACAGTGGTAATGATGTTGGGGGAATAAAATATTCATGCAGGACATCAGTCGCCGCTTGCTGGTGATTTTCAAATAACGTCGCGGGACGATTGAGAATTTGATTGCGAGATACATTAGTTCCGGCTTCACCACCGCTGGCTTTTTCCAATTGCCAGCGTAATTGTTTCCCATAGTTGCTCCCTACGCTACCACGCATGACGATCCTCGCCAGTCCTGGCTCTGGGGGCACGAGTGTCGCCGTGGGAGCTGCGGCGACTCGATGATAAGTCGTCACGATTGCCTCCTGCAAAAAACGGTCGGGAGCTACAGACAGCCGCCCATATGCCATGCCTACATCCGCAGTTACCTGTTGTCGATACGTCTGGACATAATCTCGGCTGGCGATTGTCACTCTGTGGGCTGTGTACATGCGATTGGGTACCACTCGGAGATTGACATCCAACACGATTCCAAATAGTCCGTAACCACCTAAAACAAGTGAAAATAGTTGAGGATGCTCTTGTCGAGAACAGCGCACTACTTTACCATTGGCTAACATCAAGCGAAAACTCTCCACCGTACTTGCAAAAGGTGGGCGATCTGGCTGCCACCCATGCGCGTTAGCACTCATCGTGCCGCCGACCGAAAAATCATTGTTTGATTGCATCACGGCGACTGAGTAGCCTTGGCGATCCAAATAGGGGATGACTTGCGCCCAAGTGGCTCCAGAATACACTGTCAAGATCCTGGTAGTCGGTTGCAACTGCATCTGCCGAAACTGGCTCAGATCCAGGGAGATCCCGTTAGGATAAAGGGTATGTCCGCCCATCGTGTGCCGCGATCCGGCAATCGTCACTTTTAGTCCGCGTGTGGTGGCAGCTCGGAGCGCAGTCCGTAACTGTACCTCAGCCGTGGCAAGGTCGCCTGATACTCTCACTACCTGCATCCGGGTCTGATTCAAGCGACTCGCATCATCGACGCTGCCTGATGGTACTGGCATCCGATCGCCGCGATCGTGCCAAGCTGTCAAGCCCAAATGGATTAGAGGTCGAGCTACAACGCCGATCGCGAGTGTTGTTACGGTCAATAGCAATGCTAAAACTAGTTTGAGGCGATCGCCGAGCGCGAGTTTGTGAAGTTGACGCAGCATTAAGTTAAATCGAGAGTTTCTAACTCAATTATCGGCAGGATTGCTAATCATTAGATCCCAAAACGTGCCACTTATTTTGCTGCCTACTGGCTCGACTAAAATTTCGCCATATTCAAACCATTGCTATTGTTGCGGCAAAAATCGATCCAAATACCACGATGCCAAATGTCTGCTTGTCGATCGTAAATTCCCTCATTGGTACATCAATCCTATTTACCTAACAGGATGGGTGCTGCGATCGAGATCGAGCTAGTCACCACCTATCATCACAATTTCTATCAGTGCGAAATCCCGATCGACTAGTCACCCCTATGAAACCCAAAGTAATCGCCCAACCTTCCAAACCAGCCAAGCCAGCTAAACCCTTTCCCTGCAAATTCGCGGAGGTGCAAGCAATCCTAGTTCGGGCTAAATTGTACCCGAACACCACAGTTGAGTCAAACGTTTAGACTCAATCAAAATTCACCTTCTAAACGTTTTTTACAAAAAGTAAACTTTTGACTCATTTCATCAAATGTTTGTCCAAACGTTTGTCTCAGCGTTCGAGACTGCCACTTAAAATTTAAAAAAGTTACTAATCATATGGTCGGCAGATTTTTTTATAACGCAAACGTTTATCACAATCGTTTGCTACAAACGTTTGAATAAACAAACAAATCAACAATGATTGCCAACGTTTGAACCTTTACAAATACATCTTTTGGCTTAATTATTTAGATCTAAGATCGACTACGATCGGATGAAACCAAAAGTGAGCAGATGGTAAAACCACTACCCAAAACTATTTTGAAACCCCGATCTGTTGGGGGGGATGCCGTCAAGCCAAACGTGCAATCTCGATCGCAGCTTGCGGGTCGTGAAACGATCGTCGTGCATTTGGGTGATGGGGTGTGCTGGGATTTGGATAAAGCCGCTAACCCGCACATGGTCATCT
>JAJAZF010000435.1 GCA_026785875.1 Chamaesiphon sp.
AACAAAATTAATGGTAGGAGCAATTTATGAATTGCCCCTACCATTAATTTTGCATCCACCCATTCACCATCCACCATTCACAAATTCATGACGATCGAAAGCCCGAATACCCGCGCACATCTGCTCACCGAACAGGTAAATGTCAATAGTGCCAATCTAGATCGACTCAATACCCTAGAGCTAGTAGATTTATTCAATCGGGAAGATCTGAATACTTTAGACGCGATCGCCGGAGCCAGACAGGAATTAGCCCAAGCGATCGATACTATTGCTGATTCCTTGCGTCAAGGCGGACGATTATTTTATATCGGTGCGGGTACTAGCGGGAGATTGGGCGTACTCGATGCGGCTGAGTGTCCTCCAACTTTTTGTACGCCGCCGGAGCTAGTGCAGGGGATTCTAGCTGGGGGTGTTGGGGCACTAATTAAGAGTTCGGAAGGCTTGGAAGATATTGCCAGTGATGGTGCTCAAGCGATGGTGGAGCATCAGATCGGACAGCATGATGTGGTAGTGGGTATTACCGCAGGTGGTACGACTCCCTATGTGCATGGTGCGATCGAGTCTGCCAAACAACGGGGTGCTAAGACGATCTTTATCGCCTGTGTGCCTGCAAATCAGGTCGCCAGTATCGCCGATATCGACATTAGGCTACCTGTAGGGCCAGAAATTTTGTCGGGTTCTACGCGGCTAAAATCGGGCACTGTGACGAAGATGGCTCTGAATATCCTCTCGACTGGGACGATGGTAAAATTGGGCAAGGTCTACGGCAATCGGATGGTAGATGTAGCTGTGACTAATACCAAGTTACTCGATCGAGCTTTGCAGATCATTCAAGATTTGACGCAATTAGAACGGGATGCGGCAAGTGAGTTATTAGAAGCTAGCAATCGATCCGTCAAAGTTGCTCTACTAATGCACTGGCATCAGATCGATCGATCCACAGCCGAGGCAATTCTCGCCCAGCATCACGGACAATTACGCTCGGCTGTCGATAGTTTATAGCTATCATATTTCTCGAACGGTTGATGAATCCAGGGATTTTCAGGGAGATAGCTAACGTAATAGTCTGGTACGCAAATCGAGCAATTTTTGTACCAGATCACAGCCGTTTTTAGAGCCTCAATCTCTGGATATCGAGCTTTCAACCAGCCTACTGTCTGTTGGAGTGTGACACCAGAATCTACCAAGTCATCAACTAATAATACCCGACTACCTAACCTGTCGCCAGTCATGGTAATCTGACTGGCGATCGATAGTTGACCGCGCTCTTGCTCAGAGTCGCCACCATAGGAACTAACAGCTAAGATGGCTAATGGTTTGTGAAAAATTCGGGAGAGAATATCGCCTACTCGCAATCCACCTCTAGCCAGACAGACAATGCGATCGAATTCCCATTCTGACTCAAAAATCTTGGCGGCTAATAACTCGATCGACTGATGATATTCATCCCACGATATATCTAAATCGGACATACAGCAGTAGAGTGGGCACTGCCCACCAGCTTGATTTCAGGCACGATCGATTTGACAAATAATTAGAACAACCTACTGACATGATTAAAGGAAAATGGGCGATATGATAGTCGCTCGGAGCAGGAACGGCTGTTTAAAACGCTTACTCTAACAATTAAAAGTAACTAGAGAAAATGTGTTCTATGGCAATCGCCAAATCTAGGCAATGGTAAATCGCCTGAAAACTGTCAACTGTACAAGCATCTGTGAAGCTGGTATATTTTGAGTGGAGGTTGATGACCTTGTGGAGCGTCTAAAAGACCGTTGCAATACTTGCAAGCGTATGTACTAGCGCACTATCCACTAAATGAAACCCACCACTGGACTAATCAAACACCATGTAGGATTCCGACTAAAGTAATATGGGTCTGCGGAAGGCGGACTTCTGGCTGGTGACGCTATATAAGACCAATACATAAAGCTTGCTTTTTGTGGAGGCGACGGCGGATGAAACGGCAAACTCATAAGACGAATAAGACCGTCCTCGCCAACTGAAGCTTCTGCCTCAGCGAAGCGGGCAGGAGTACTTCACAATCCCATTGCTAAGGCAACAGCTTCCATATTCGCAGCGATGTCTTGCTGAAATGGATTGATCTTATTAGCGATCGCAGTGTCGGGATCTTTGAGTCCATTTCCAGTCAGGACACAAACTACTGTAGCGCGATCGGGTACGCGATCTTTGACCTTGAGTAAACCTGCTACAGAAGCCGCACTTGCAGGTTCGCAGAAGATCCCTTCTTTACTACCCAACCACCGATAAGCGGCGATGATTTCAGCATCTGTGACTGAATTAAATTCGCCCCCACTTTGATTCTTAGCCGCGATCGCTTTTTCCCAGTTAGCGGGATTACCAATCCGAATCGCCGTCGCGAGGGTTTCGGGATTTTTGACGCGGATACCACTAACTAGCGGCGCGGAACCTGCGGCTTGAAATCCCATCATTTTGGGGAGATTCCGACATTTGCCATGCTGCTGATACTGATTGAATCCCATCCAATACGCCGTAATATTACCGCCATTGCCGACGGGAATGCACAACCAATCTGGCGCGTCACCTAAAGCATCGACTAATTCAAATGCTGCGGTTTTTTGCCCCTCTAGCCGATAAGGATTGACCGAATTTACGAGCGTAATTGGATAATTATCTGCCATCTGCCGGACGATATCCAAAGCGTCATCAAAGTTACCTTTAATTGCCAATACCTCAGCACCATAAAGCAAAGCTTGGGCTAATTTACCCAAAGCCACATAACCATCAGGAATCAAGACATAGGCGCGCATTCCCCCACGCACTGCATAAGCCGCCGCCGCCGCCGAAGTATTGCCCGTACTGGCACAAATTACCGCCTTGGCACCCGCTTCCTTTGCTTTAGTGATTGCCATAGTCATCCCTCGGTCTTTGAAGCTACCTGTGGGATTTAAGCCGTCGTATTTGACATATACTTTGACACCACGTCCGATTTCTGCCGCGATCGTCGGCACGGGAATCAATGGTGTGTTACCTTCATGCAGGGTGACTACTGGGGTAGTCGCAGTCACAGGTAGATACGCTCGATAGGTTTCAATTAATCCCGGCCAACCACGGTTGGCATTAGTTACGGAATTGACTTCAATTTGGGTATCTAAACTCATGATGTGACTATAACCTGGTTAAGAAACGATGGGCGACTCTTGCTCGTTACGAAGATCGCAGACTCCCCCCTGATTCTACTATTGAAGCATAATTTTAGGCGATCTAGGTACTAAACCCAGGGAATAGGGGATCGGGATTGGGGATGAGGGGGTGTGAGAGACTAGTGAGTTCAGCTCAATTCTCGATCGGAGTTCATGCCCTGAGCCACCATTGACCATCCACACTATGCCTACGGCAGGCTAACGCCAACGGCTACGCATTGCCAAGGGCAAGGCTAACGCCAACAGTGCAAGCCATCCACCAAATTATCAAGCCAATGTCCCAACCAGAACCCCGTCCGCGTGCCTTAGTTGCTATTGTTATCTACAAATGTTTTTCAGTTGGATTATTAACTTGTGTGGCGATCGGGTTATTTTTGACATCTAAAAAATACGATAGTTTGTTTACGTTTGCCGAAGAATATATGATGACGGGCAAACGCGAAATTATCAAAGCAGGATTAACGCAAATATTGAGCGTCTCAACTACTAAAATGCAATTGGGGGCATTCGTAGCCCTGGTTTATGCAGCAGTTAATGGGATTGAAGCGATCGGTTTATGGAACCAAAAAGCTTGGGCAACTATTCTGGTAGTCGGGATTGTCGGGATCACAATTCCAGTGGAAATCTACGAAATTATTCAAAAAGCCTCGATCGTCAAATTTGTGGTATTCGCTATCAATATAGCCATGTTTATCTATCTGCTCAGACACGCACTCGCAGAACGTCAGAAACATCAGAAATAGTTATTCCCTGGCCTGTGTTAAATTAGACATTTAGCGTAGTGAGTGGATAGTGGATGGCTTGCACTGTTGGCGTTAGCCTTGCCCTTGGCAATGCGAAGCCGTTGGCGTTAGCCTGCCGTAGGCATAGTGTGGATGGTTAATGGCAAATGGCGATCGTCTATTTGTTGAGTGCAGCGATATGATGGAGATATTCGGGTAAAATATGACTGAAGCGAACAATACAGCCTAATGGTACGATTGCTAGGATATTAACAAAGAAAATCAACCGACTCGGGTAATATTTTACAAACATTGGCAGATGAAAAAAAGTATCAAAGGCGATCGCACTTTACTATTGACCAGTATTTTACTATTGTTTATGCTGGCAGCAGGAATTATGAGCGGTGTCCTCGGCTTTGTGTCTGGACATGAGGCACTCAAAGGCGTAACCCAACCAGATATTCGTCCTACTAATAGCAAAGGTGGTAACAAACAAAATCCAAATACTAAAGGTTTGGAACTAATCCCAGAGCAAGAACTGATTGCTGGTGTCAAAAAACAGATGGGGATCGCAGATCCCAAACAGGATTCCCAACAGGCAAAAGATGCTAAAAAACAAGCTTCTGAGTTTGAAAAAGCTGTGAAAAATGACCCAAAAACTGGTCTACCACTGCTCAAACTACCGATCGTCAGAGAAGATCAGGGAATTATGATGACAGTCAAATCGATCGCATCTAAAGGTAATGATGTTAAGCTAGAATTGGGACTAGTCAATCATGGCAGCCAACCTGTGAACTTTGGACAAGGGACAATTAATGTCACTAACGATCGCGCTCAAGGGATCGGCAGCACTACAACTGGATTACCAAATAGTCTCGCAGCTAATGGTAAAGAAGCCAAAGTTATGCTGATTATTCCTAAAAATGCTCTGGATAAAGTCAAGAGTGTATCGTTACAATTAACTGATGTCGATAAAAAACTGCAACTTGAAGCCTCAGGAGTGCCAGTAGGAAGGCTTTAGGTTTTAGGTTTTAGGCTTTAGGGGTGGATGGTGGATGGTGAGTAGTGAATAATGTTTGAATGATTCCCCAGCCACAACAAGCCAACTCTTTCGCGTACTCCCCTTACTCTGCGTCCTCTGCGTCAACCTACATCCCGACAATGAACGATCCTCATCCACTTTTAGGTGGTTCAGACATTGGGTGGCGACTCCTACTAGTGTTGGGTTTAATTGCGATTAATGCCTTTTTTGTGATTACAGAATTTGCGATCTTGTCAGTCAGGCGATCGCGAATTACTCAGTTAGTGGCTGCTGGTGACGATCGAGCCAAACAAGTCCAAGATTTACAACGAGGGATCGAGCGGTTGCTCTCGACTACCCAAGTCGGGATTACGCTTTCTAGTTTGGCACTAGGTTGGATTGGCGAACGGGCGATCGCCCAAATCTTGACTCAGGTGTTTGAGAGCATTCCACTGGCGCATTCTCTGGCGATTCCAGTCACTTTTATTCTGTTGGCGTATCTCCAGATTGTATTCGGCGAACTGATTCCCAAATCGATCGCGCTGACTTATGCCGAACAAATTGCCCGTTTACTGGTTGCTCCCAGTCTCGCCATCACCCGAATTTTCAGTCCGCTGATTTGGGTACTCGATCGATCGACTAGACTGTGTTTGCGCTTGGTAGGGATAAAACAGCGATACGACGAGCGCGATCTCGTGACATTCAAAGAGCTACAAGCGATCGTGTCTACCGATCGAGAATCCAGTGGACTAGCGATCGAACAACGCGAAGTATTAACCAAAGTCCTGGAATTTGCCAACACGATCGCGACAAATGTGATGGTACCGAGTACCCAGATCGTTACCATCCCCCACACAGCTAGTTGTCAAACACTGCTAATTAAAGTAGCGACAAATGGCTACTCCCGTTATCCTGTTACCGATACATCCCTAAATAAAATTGTCGGCGTAGTCGCATTTAAAGATTTTGTCCCCTTACTCGCTCAAGGCAAATCCGCCGGACAAATCCCGATCGCCCAATGGATTCAACCCGTAGAATTTGTCACCGAATCTACACCTGTAACTGCTGTCCTCAAACAGATGCAGCAATCCGACACCCACATGACGATCGTTGTTGATGAATTTGGCAACACCGCTGGTTTGATTACCCGTCAAGATGCGATCGAAGAAATGATCGGCATGAAAGTTACATCCGATCGACCCACACAACTATTCCAGAAACTAGTAGACGGAACATTCCTCGTTCAAGCCCAAATCCATATCGAAGATCTCAACCAACAACTAAACATCGATCTCCCGCTAGCTGATGATTATCAAACCCTCGCCGGATTTTTGCTAAACAAATTACAAAGATTCCCCCAGGATGGAGAATCCCTAGATGATGGTGACTGGAATTTTACAGTTATTTCTACTGTAGGTCCCAGGATCGATCGAGTCCGAGTCAAGAAGGGGTTAGGGGTTAGGGGTTAGGTATCATTCAGTTGACAGTTGACAGTTGACAGTTGCGGATGCATACGCCTTTGGCGGGGCTTTGCCCTACGCGCTGAGGTTTCCTCAGGGTGCGTTGCACCAAGCAGACAGCGACCTCTTCCTTTTAGGTAGAGGATTGGAGTAATGAATAGTTTCTTTTAATTTCTCGCCTTTAAGGGAGAGGCTTTAAACCAATTCTTCTCGGTTACTGAGGAAATTTTGGATTTTGGCTTAAAGTCAAAATCCAATGGGAGATAAACTACCTCATGACTGGATCGACTAAACCCAGTTCCTCAAATGCTGCTAACCGCAACCGACAAGAATCACAAACACCACAAGGAACTAGATCCCCCGAATAACAAGACCAAGTGTCTACCCAAGGTACGCCCAATCGATCGCCAAGCTGAATAATTTCGGTTTTTTTCAGGTCGATCAGCGGCGTGATGATTTCGATCGGATCGCCCTCTCTACCTTGTTTAGTGCCCAATCTAAATACCGATCGCATCGCCTCGATATAGTCGGGGCGACAGTCTGGGTAGCCAGAATAATCTAGCGCATTCACACCAATATATACCCGACTAGCCGCGATCGCTTCTGCATAAGCCAGCGCGAAACTCAAAAAAATTGTATTGCGGGCGGGAACATAGGTAATCGGAATAGATTCTGACATTGCAGCCAGAGCGCGGTCTTGTGGTAGGGCAATTTGGCGATCTGTCAGCGCAGAACCGCCCCACAAGCGGAGATCGAAGCTCACTACTTGATGAGCAGCGACACCAACAGTAGTCGCGATTGTCCGAGCAGCCTCCAGTTCGCGCCGATGACGTTGTTGATAATCAAAAGAGAGGGCATAACAATCGTAACCTTCACTTTTTGCCAGATACAACACCGTCGAGGAATCTAAGCCACCTGAGAGGAGAATAACTGCTTTCACAACGGTTAAAAAATGAGGGATGGATCGATTTCTATTCTAACTTTTCCTGTTTACGGCGGCGACAACTCGATCCCAGTAGTGCCAATCTCCAGGCTCAAAAATTCCTCAGATGATAAAAAAGTCACCTTTAGGAACATAAACAAAACTTTTCTGTTCTTTACAATCATGATGCTGTGATAGTATCGGGATTGTTCTAGATAGATACAACAGCGATCGGTTAGCAGCGAGGGGTTATCAGTTGTTACCATTTGGTTTGGATCGGTTCAACCAACACCAAACACATCTCCTCCCGATCGAAATCGGACGCTGATGCTAAAGGAAACCGTTCGGGTACGACTGATAAATGACCACTGATAACTAATTCATAGTGATGGAGGAGTACATTTTAGAGTGAGAAATAGCATGTCAACCAGACAGTTAGACACAGGGATTCAGTCAGGTTCGCCCCAGCCTTTGAAAGTAGGGCTGATCGGGATCGGTAATATGGGACAACACCATGCGCGGGTGTTGAGCCTACTCAAAAACGTCCAACTGGTTGGCATTGCTGATGTCAATGTCGAGCATGGTTTAGAAGCCGCGAGTAAGTACAAAGCGAAGTTTTATGAAGACTATCGCGATCTGATCTCCCAAGTTGATGCTGTCTGCATTGCTGTCCCGACTAGACTGCACTACGAGGTGGGGATTGCTTGTTTACAAGCAGGAATACACGTTTTGATTGAAAAACCGATCGCCGCGACGATTGCTGAAGCTGAAGCTCTAGTCAATGCGGCGGCTGAGTCTCAATGTATCCTCCAAGTCGGACATATCGAACGCTTCAACCCCGTTTTTCAAGAACTCAGTCAAGTCCTCAAAACCGAGAAAGTCCTCGCGCTCGAAGCACACCGGATGAGTCCTTATTCAAATCGGGCGAATGATGTCTCTGTCGTCCTCGATCTGATGATCCATGACATCGACTTGTTGATGGAACTAGCTGGTGCACCTGTTGTCGGCTTGACTGCTAGTGGTAGCCGCTGTCCCGAATCCAAATATCTCGACTACGTGACTGCAACGCTCGGTTTTGCTAATGGTGTCGTCGCCACTCTTACCGCCAGTAAAGTCACCCATCGCAAAACGCGAACGATCGCCGCTCATTGTCGTCAATCCTTGACAGAAGCAAACTTCCTCAGCAACGAAATCTCGATCCACCGTCACAACGCCGATTTACTAAATGAGTACCATCAAGGCTTATACCGTCAGGATGGACTGATCGAGAAAGTGTATGTCAAAAATATCGAGCCGCTATATGCAGAATTAGAGCATTTTGTCAACTGTGTTAGGTGCGGCAGCGAACCTTCTGTCGGTGGCGAACAGGCACTCAAAGCCCTCCGCCTCGCGACATTGATCGAGCAGATGGCTCTCGATGGCAAGGTGTGGAAATCCGATTGCGATCGATTGGAATTAGTGAATAATAAGTAGATTAATGTGGTTGGAAGGGTAAAGGGTAAAGGGTAAAGGGTAAAGGTACGACATCACTGTTGAGATCCTGACAACTTTCGAGTGTTAACAATCTAGATCCAGCAGTTGTTAGGGCGATAAATGCACTTACATCGAGTCTACCTGGGGACTTTTCCTGATTAGCAACGATTTCAATCATTTTTCCCCTTACCCCTTACCCCTTACCCCTTACCCCTTACCCTTTCCCTTCCAACCATCTAAATTTTCAGACTAAAGATGGATCGGATTCAAGCAAAACTACAGCAGGTTTGGGGCTACGATGAATTGCGATCGCCCCAACGCGAAATTATTGAATGCTTGCTCGCAGATCGGGACGCACTGATTGTGATGCCGACTGGGGGTGGTAAATCTCTGTGCTTCCAAATTCCAGCTTTATTGAGTAGTGGAGTCACATTAGTGATTTCGCCCCTAGTAGCATTGATGGAAAATCAAGTTCAGGAATTAACCGAAAAAGGATTAGCCGCTGGTTTGTTACATAGCGAAATCCCGACAGCCGATCGCAAGCAGACGCTACAAGCTTTATCAGACCACAAACTACAGCTACTCTATCTATCACCTGAAACCCTCCTGACTCCGGCTGTATGGTCGAGATTGTCCGCTCCCGAACTGAAGATCGATCGCCTGATCCTCGATGAAGCTCATTGTCTAGTGCATTGGGGCGAAACCTTTCGTCCCACCTATCGCCGCTTGGGGGCGATTCGTGCCACCTTGAGCCAACAAAAGCCAATCGGTACCAAAATCGCGATCGCCGCCTTTACAGCAACTGCTGACCCCCGATCGCAGCAGATCATTAAAAAAGTCCTGCAACTGGACAAACCCGCCGAATTTATCCTCAATCCTCACCGCCAAAATCTCCAGTTGTCAGTCAAACAGATCTGGACACCACGCGGTAGAAGAGAGCAGCTCACCAAGTTTATCGACAAATATCCCCACCAGTCGGGGCTAGTCTACGTCAGAACACGCGACACTAGCGAAGAATTAGCAACATTGCTAGCAGCCCGCGGCGATAAAACAGCAGCTTATCATGCTGGCTTGAGTCCCCAAGCACGTCGCCGCGTCGAAGGCGAATGGTTGAGCGGGAAATTGCAATATGTGGTGTGTACCTGCGCGTTTGGGATGGGAATTAATAAAGCAAATGTGCGGTGGATTGTCCATTTTCAGCCGCCAGTACTATTGGCTGAATATATTCAAGAAATCGGTCGAGCGGGACGGGATGGGAAACCTGCTGAGGCGTTATTATTAGCATGTGAATCGACGGGTTTATTGTATCCAGAAGATCGCCAGCGAAACAAGTTTTTTGCTGAGAGTATCGATCGCTATTACGATCTGGCAACTACTTTATCTAGACAACTACCAGCGAGTGGCGATGTAACTGAAATCGAGCGTAAATTTCCGCAAAGCTCAATCGCGTTATCCCTCTTACATAGCATCGGTGAATTGGCTTGGGAAACACCATTTAATTATCGACGTTTGAATACTGGTAAACAACCCAATTGGCAGTCATTAAAGGCACAACACCAGCAACTTTTTAGCGGCGTTCCGACTTATATTAAATATTCTAGTTGTCGCTGGGAATATTTATTGACGGCGTTTGGCTGTCAGCCTAAGAGTCAAAATTGGCGGTGTGGTAATTGCGATCGGTGTTTGGCGCACAGATGATAACTCCCTGGAAGTATCGATCTCGATCTTGGCAACATTTACAAATCGTTTGGATCGATCCCGAGTTCGCGCAATTTAGCCGCTAATTTTTCAGCCTGTTGCTGAACTTGCTGGGTTTCTTGTCGAGCTTGCTGGGTTTCTTGTCGAGCTTGTTGGGTTTCTTGTTGCGCTTGTTGGGTTTCCTGTTGCGCTTGTTGGGTTTCCTGTTGCGCTTGTTGACGAAGTTGGTCTATTTCGATAAAACTCAAGAATGGTCGATCGTCAGGACGATAGATTACGAGCGTATCTTCCTGCATACTGAAGCGGATACCCAGTCGTGGGCTAATCCAATTGTGAGCATCTTCGATCGATTCTAATCGATCTCCA
>JAJAZF010000436.1 GCA_026785875.1 Chamaesiphon sp.
AAACAATCCATCCTCCAAAAAGCCTTCACAGGCGAACTCACCGCCGATACTGCTAACCAAACCATCAAAACTACCGAAGTGGCGATCTCTTGAATACAATAGAAGTAGAGCGGCTCAATATTTAACAACTATATTTTGATATATGAAAGCTATTGAAACCACCGCAACGATCGACGAAACTGGACGATTGACACTCGATCGATCTTTAGATGTCAGCAAACCACAGCGCGTTCGGGTTATCGTCCTGATGTCCGAAGATGAAGAACCAGATCCCGATGAAACCCCCACTGAAGTTGTCATCGCAGGTATCCATCAAGGCTTGCGCGAAGCATTGAGCGGACAAACTATTCCCCTCGCCCAAATGTGGGAGGGAATTGATGTCGATTGAACCATCATTAGGTAGATATTTAGCACCTAGTGAATGATAAATTGATTAAGTAGATTAGGATTAATTTGATTCTCAAATTATGACCATTCATGCCAAATTTTGAATATGACGAGCGCAAAAGTCAATCTAACCTAACTAAACACGGAATTGATTTTGTTGCATCCCAACAACTATGGCACGATCCAAACCTGATTGAAATTCCCGCTAGAACCCAAGATGAGCAAAGGTTTTTGGTTGTTGCTAAAATAGATGATAAGCATTGGTCGGGAGTGATAACCTACCGCGATCCAAATATCCGCATCATATCCATTCGTAGATCCCGTATAGAAGAGATTACCCTCTATGAAAGCTCAGGAATTTGACCAAAAATTCGACGATGGCGAAGACATGATTTCAGCCCTCGATTTAGCTCAAGCCAAGCGTCCGAATGCCGCTCAAAAAACTGTCAGCATCGAGTTGCCAGTATGGATGATCGAGCTAATCGATCGCGAAGCCAGCAACTTAGGCGTAACCCCCCAGTCAATCATCAAAACCTCTCTCGTCGAACATTTAGCCATCAATAGCCACTCGTAGACGGAGCCGAATCACCGCTCACCCCTTGCTCTAATTGGGACGCATCGATTCTTATCCAAGCACTTTAACTTATGTTAATTCAGAAGATCGTCCAAGAACTACAAGATATTCCTGAAGATAAACTCACAGAACTCTACGATTTGATTCACGATTTTCGTCTAGGTTTAGAAAGTGAGCCGCCACAACAACCGCGCACACCTGGGTTATTAACTGGAAAACTTGGAGCCGCTTTTTTTGAACCTCTACCAGAAGCGGAACTGCAAGCGTGGGAATGAGCTATCCGATCGATCCCCATATCCTCCAGACTGGGCTGATTCAAGTAACTCCCGCCGCCCAACCAAGATGAACGAAGCTGAAACCCGCGCCGAACTAATCGACCCCGCCCTCAAAAGATCGGGCTGGGGCATCGTCGAACATAGCCGCATTCGCCGCGAAGTCATCGCCCCAGGGCGGTTGGTGGGTAATGGTAAACGGGCAAACTCTGAATTTGCCGATTACGTCCTCGTCTATCGCGGTGCCAAACTCGCCGTCATCGAAGCCAAAAAACGCGACCTCCCCGATACTGAAGGCTTAGGGCAAGCCAAGCGATACGCCGAGAAGCTCGAAACGCGCTTCGCCTACTCTACCAATGGCGACGGCATCTATCAAGTAAACATGCTCACTGGAATAGAGGGCTACATCAGCCACTATCCGACCCCAGAAGACCTGTGGAATGCAACTTTTAACGAAGCTAACCAGTGGCGCGATTTGTTCGCCACCGTCCCGTTTGAAGACCGTAGCGGTACTTGGGAAGTCCGTTACTACCAGCACAATGCGATCGTACACGTTCTCGAAGCCATCTGCCACGGACGCGATCGCATCCTGCTGACAATGGCGACCGGAACGGGCAAAACCTGCGTCGCCTTCCAACTTGCCTGGAAACTGTTTCACAGCCGTTGGAACCTCAGCCGAGAGCCGATCCGCCGCCCGCGAATCTTATTTTTAGCCGATCGCAATATCCTGGCAGATCAAGCCTACAACTCCTTCTCCGCCTTCCCCGACGATGCCCTCGTCCGCATCGACCCCGAAGCCATCAAAAAACGCGGTCGCGTCCCCAAAAATGGCAGCATTTTCTTCACCATTTTCCAAACCTTCATGACTGGACGCGATGAATCTGGCAATCCCACCCCCAAATTTAGCGACTATCCCCCCGATTTCTTCGACTTCATCATCATCGATGAATGTCACCGAGGCGGAGCCAGCGACGAAAGCACCTGGCGCGGCATCTTAGATTACTTCGCCCCCGCCGTCCAACTCGGACTCACCGCCACCCCCAAACGCGCCAACAATGCCGATACCTACGCCTACTTCGGCGAACCTGTCTACACCTACGCGCTCAAACAAGGCATCAATGATGGCTACCTGACACCCTTCAAAGTCCGCCAAATCGAAACCACTCTCGACGAATATACCTATACCGTTGAGGACGAACTATTAGCGGGTGAGATAGATGAAGAGAAAGTCTACGCCGAAGCCGACTTCAATCGAATTATCGAAATTGAAGAACGCGAACGCTATCGGGTGGAAGTGTTGATGTCAGAAATCGACCAGAATCAGAAAACTCTAGTTTTCTGTGCCAGTCAACCCCACGCCCTCGCCGTCCGCAACCTGATTAACCAGATGAAGGTGAGTAACAATCCCAATTACTGCGTCCGCGTCACCGCCAATGATGGCAAAATTGGCGAACAGTTCCTCAAAACCTTTCAGGATAATGAGAAAAACATTCCCACCATTCTCACTACCTCGAAAAAGCTCTCCACTGGAGTCGATGCGCGGAACGTCCGTAATATCGTGCTGATGCGTCCGATTAACTCGATGATTGAATTCAAACAAATCATCGGTCGGGGGACACGGTTATTCGACGGGAAAGACTATTTCACCATCTACGATTTTGTCAAAGCCTACGCCCATTTCCAAGACCCCGAATGGGATGGCGAACCTCAAGAACCCGTCATCTTCAAACCGCGCACTGGTAAAACAGATCGACCAACTAAAGATCCCGATCTCACTGAAGTAGAGCCAGAAACTCGCACGCTCCAAAAGATTAAAATTAAACTCGGCGGTACCGAGCGCGAGATCGCCCACCAGATTTCTACTAGCTTTTGGAGTCCTGATGGTAAACCGATGACCGCTGTTGAATTTGTCGAACGATTGTTCGGCGACTTACCCGAACTATTTAAAGATGAAGCCGAACTCCGAATGCTCTGGAGCCGTCCCGATACCCGTAAAGCCTTGCTCGAAGGACTAAGCGAGAAGGGATATGGCACAGAACAACTAGTCGAAATCAGTCACCTGATCGATGCCGAGAAAAGCGACCTATATGATGTTCTAGCCTACATTGCTTATGCCGCCAAACCCATTACCCGTAACGATCGAGTCCTCGCTCATCGATCGCTCATTTTTTCGCGGTATGTTGGTAGACAACAGGAGTTTTTGGACTTCGTGTTGGCACAATATATTAAGGAGGGGGTGGGCGAACTCGATCGGGCTAAATTACCACAACTGTTGGAGTTGAAGTATCATGCTGTCCGTGACGCTGTTGCCGAACTGGGCAGCGTCAGTAGTATCAGTGAAGTATTTATCGGCTTTCAGGAATATTTATATACACGCGATCGAGCAGCTTAGACAACAACCAATTAGAAATTAACACTACTCAAAATTGGAGATAGAATTATCAAGTTTATATTTATTTAATTAATTGGTGAATATATCATGTCGGGCGATAATTTTCATGCCGATTTTACCGAAAATCCAAGCTTCGATGACTCTCTACTACAAATTGGTCAAAGTAAAACCGAAAATGGTTACTTGCAAAATGAGGATGCCCTAAAATTTTTCAAGAAAAAACAGTCTGACTGGAATAATATTTTGATGGCTACTTCTAGTGCTGCTGCAATGGGTTTTATAGGATTGCCTATCGTTTCTTTGTTGGGAGGTATAGGCACTGCCCTTTCTATCGAGTTGTCAATTCCTATAGACCGAATAGTTTCAATTATGGAAATGCTACTAGATGAATTCAAAGAAGAAGGAATTACAATCATTCCTCGCGTCAAGGCAAATAACGGAACAATCGATCTTTTGATTAGAACCCATGATGGAAGATATTTTGCTTTTCTCCTTCGCTCTAATGGGGATTCGCGAGTTAAATGGAGAGAAGATCGTCAACAGTTTTATACTATTGGAAAAGGTAGAAATTCTAAATGGTCTGGATTGGAATTACTAGGTGACGAGTTGAATCGCATGATGCTATCTTTTAAAGAAGAAAAAAATCTAATATTAGGTCTTTCTAACTCAGAACGTAAAAAAGCATTTACCAAGGCAATTGTACTCACAAGCAAAACTAGACTCGACCCCAACAACAATCCAGAGCGTCTAATTACCTTCGGACGCGCTACAGCCTTGCGGATGATGGGGAAATCTACCTATTATCTAGTCGATCGGGCAAATCTTGCAGATTTTTTGCGAAAACCTTTCGGAAAGTAGATTATTGTGCCATAACAGGGCACAATAAAGAGTAGACAGGGTAAATTAGGCCCAAAAAAACCCGTAGCGTGAATTCGCAACAGGTCTTTTAT
>JAJAZF010000437.1 GCA_026785875.1 Chamaesiphon sp.
CGAGGGGCGATCTATTTTTATTCGTCAAGGGGCGATCTCATTGCTACTAGCTACCGATCGCTAGTCGCTGTATCCTAGATTAAGTATTTGTATGCGCTAGATTAACAATCGCTCTTTAATATATGTCTGCCGATCTTACTAACTCAACCCAGACAATCCGCATCGCTTCGCGGAAAAGTCAACTAGCATTAGTGCAAACCTATTGGGTGCAAGCCGAGTTGCAGAAGCACTTTCCAGATCGCACCTTTGAAGTCGAGATGATGAGTACCCAGGGGGATAAAATCCTGGATGTACCCCTGGCAAAAATTGGGGATAAGGGACTATTTACCAAGGAACTGGAAGTCAAAATGCTCGATCGATCGGCAGATCTAGCAGTCCACTCACTCAAAGACCTCCCCACCAATCTACCAGAAGGATTGATGCTCGGTTGTATTACCGAGCGCGAAAATCCAGCCGACGCGCTAGTAGTCAATGCCAAATACAAAGGCTCCCAGCTCGATACGCTCCCAGCAGGTGCGGTAATCGGGACATCTTCACTCCGTCGCTTGGCTCAACTCCGGCATCATTTTCCCCACTTTGTGTTCAAAGATGTGCGGGGCAATGTCAATACGCGGCTGGCAAAGCTAGATGCAGGTGAGTATGATGCGCTGATCCTCGCCGCTGCGGGCTTACAACGCTTGGATTTTGGCGATCGTATCCACCAAGTCATTTCCCCTGAATTATCGCTCCACGCAGTCGGACAAGGCGCACTCGGGATCGAATGTCGGACGGAAGATCCCGAAATCCTAGCGATCCTGCAATCATTACAACATCAACCCACCGCTTATCGTTGTTATGCAGAGCGGGCTTTTCTGCGGGAACTAGAGGGTGGCTGTCAAGTCCCGATCGGAGTCAATACTACCATTGATGGTGACAATCTCACCCTCGTCGGGATGGTATCGAGCCTGGATGGACAAAGATTAGTCACAGATACGATTACAGGTCTAGCTATCAACGCCGAACAAATTGGCAAAGATCTCGCTCATTTACTCCGCAGTAAAGGCGCACAAACGATCCTCGATGAAATCTTTGAATTGGTACGTCGGGATGGCTTAAAAAAAGTGTTGGACGAGCAGACAAATAGTTAATAACGCTGCCAAATTAAGGGTAGGGGCAATTCATGAATTGCCCCTACTGCTGTCTGATTCGATTACCTACGGTACGCTACGCGATCGAGCAATCTCTTCCTCAATCGATCGCAATAAATCTCACCTATGACAAATATTTTTACTACAAATAACAGTAATAGTAGAAACGTAGGGTGGGCAGTGCCCACCCTACTTCTATCTCTACACTACTTCTATCTCTACACTCAATTGTAAATGATGGATCGAGATCTTATTTCTGAATTTGACTTCTCACCCAAAGCCGAAACTCTTTTACTAATGCAAGATAATCCATTGTTGTCGATCGCTGCAACCAATTAGCAACCTCTGAAATCGGCAGCTTTATAAAAAACTGACTAGTTTGGGTGGCAATATAAGTGCCATTCTGTAATTTTTGGATAACCAAAGAATCCCCATTATAAATCCAAACTTCTGCTACTCCCAGATCTGCATAAACCTGAAGGCGATTTTGAGAACTGCTAGTAATATCGATTTCTACAATTAGATCCGGTGCTGGATCTTCCCCCATATTTAATCTGCGCTTGCCTTGAACCGCCGCAATATTGCGAATGTAAAAACATTTGTCTGGTTCTGCTCCGCTTAGTTCCGGCTGTTTGAAAGTAGTCGAGCCGAGCGGATAAATGTTCACCTCAAACTCTTCGGCAATAGTATCGATGAAACGACCCAAGACTTCTTTACTCAATTCGTGTTCTGGAGAGGGAGCCATAATTTCGAGATTACCACGATTGTAGGTGAGGCGGAGCCGACGATCGCTCAGTTCCTCTAGAAGTGTTTCGTAGGTTTTCCAGCTAATCCCAGATAGGCGAATCATCTCATCCGGTGGTGCAAGTAGCGTTGCAGTCATAGCTTCAACTGAAATTGAATACCTTTATTTTAAGCTACACACTCACGATCGAGTAAAATACGATGGGAAAATTCATTTGAGATCGAATACAGGGAAATTCCGCATCTGGAATTTGGATTGAAGCTAATTGGCTGATGTTCCGATGTAAAAAGGCAATGCCCACAGACCATTTAGAGCCGAAGTAAAACAATTTAAATTGTTTTATTCGATTACCGGCCGCACCTATGAGATCTCTATCTCTACACAAGTCGATCGACCCAACGATTAAAATCTCCCTAACGTTTGGATTTCTGGAAATATTTTAAATTAGTTAAAGTCCGCTGATAGTTAAAATTGTCGCCCTGTAATTTAAATAAACCTACCGCAATGCGTAAATCGGTAATTGCGCCCAAACAGTCGCCCATTTGATGACGAGCGATCGCGCGGTTATTGTAAGTAATCGCTTGCTCAGGCAAAATGCGAAGCACCTGAGAATAATCGAGATAAGCACCCCGATAATCTTTCATATTTAGCTTGGCTGCCGCGCGATTGTTGTAAGCGATTGCACGATCTGGATCGAGGCGGATGACTTCGGTATAATCAGCGATCGCCGGAATATTTTTCCCCAGTTTAGCGTGTAATATCCCCCGTTGCAGGTGAGCATCCAGATCTTGGGGATTTTGTTGCAGCGCAGCATTTAGGCTGGTAATAGTCGGCTCTGTTGCAACGCGGGTAGGCTCGGGTGCTGCTACTGCGGTAATTGGCACCGATATCAGTGCGATCGTGGTAATGATACTTAGCTGGGCAAATAAATATTTAGTCATCGGCAATAATCGAGATTGAACAAAAAACTACTACAAATTATTGTAGTAGTTTTCCGGCATCAAATTTTACACTGTACCGATCGAGTGGCATTCATGCTGCTACCAAAAGGCGGTATTATGCAACTGTCAACTATACATCTGATGACCTCAGCAACTACGGCGAGATGGTAACGTAACGATTTTACGTTAGTTTTCCCAGTTGTCATGCAACAACTGCTTTTGCGCTCGCCCGCGTCCAGAGTCACTACCATCCTGACTATGCGCTCCTTTGGTACGGTGGAGCAGCGTTGATTGGTTATTCGCGCCTAGATCTCAACCGTCATCGCTTTACGGATGTAATCATTGGTGCAGGATTGGGTTATCTAGTCGGGGAAATCGAACTAGGGCAAAAACGCGGCTTGCTACTGTTTCCCCTCATTCGCCAAGAAGCTCAAGGAAATACAGTTTATGGTTTGCAGGTCAAAGGTGAGTTTTAGAATGGTCAATGGTGAATAGAATATTTCGACACGCCAGACGATCGCTAACGATCCTACTACTCAATCTACTATTTACCAAAGACTACCTTAGGTTAATCTATCCACCATCCACTATCCACTATCCACCATCCACCAATTCTTAACATTTACTGCCAAAAGTGGCAGATACA
>JAJAZF010000438.1 GCA_026785875.1 Chamaesiphon sp.
CGTACTGACAGCGGTAGTTTTAGCAGGGAGAGTCGGTTCGGCATTTGCCGCAGAAATTGGCACGATGAAAGTCAGCGAACAAATCGATGCACTCTATATCCTCAAAACCGATCCTGTCGATTATTTAGTGATTCCTCGTGTAGTAGCTTGCTGCATTATGTTGCCGTTATTGACGATAATATCGATTGTCTCAGGGATGATCGGTGGATTACTAATTGCTAATAGTATCTTTGGGATGCCAGTCCGCATATTTTTGGACTCTGCTCGCAATTTTTTGAATGCTTGGGATATTTGCAGCGCGCCGATTAAAGCAGTTTGTTTTGGTGCATTGATTGCGATTATCGGCTGTAGCTGGGGATTGACGACTACAGGCGGTGCTAAAGGAGTCGGACAATCAACGACTACGGCTGTTGTGACTTCCCTGCTGGCAATTTTCATTTCCAACTTTTTCCTATCTTGGATCATGTTTCAAGGTTCGGGTACTGTTGGCTCTAAGGCGATTTGAAACAATTGATACTTCGACTCATCATCGCCAACGGCAAGGCTAACGCCAACAGTGCAAGACACTCAGTGCAAGCAGTTGAGATCCAAAGCTACTTGTTTAGCACTTCAGGATTTAAAATTTTGATCGACTATTTACATAGTCTCAAAAGAGATTCGATCGAGCTATTTGCCTGACTTTGATAACTACCACCAAATAAATTGTAGTGGTTGAGAATGTGATAGAGATTGTATAAATCCTTTCGCTGCGAATAGCCAGGATCTAGAGGATAAACGTCATTATAGCCTTGGTAAAAAGCGGCAGGAAAGCCACCAAATAGTTCCGTTAGTGCCAGATCGACTTCTCGATCGCCCCAATAGGTTGCCGGGTCAAATATCACGGGAATACCAGTAGTCGTAAAGCTAGCATTTCCACTCCATAGATCGCCATGTACTAGCGCGGGTTGGGGATGATGCTCGAACAGGATTTGGGGAATTCTCACCAGCAATTCAGCCGCTCTAGGAAAATGACCACCTTTACTAAGTGCGAGTTGGAGTTGATAACCGATCCGATGTTTAGTAAAAAATGTTGCCCAATCACTTTCCCAGGTGTTGATTTGAGCTGTCGATCCGATCGTGTTATCGATCTTCCAGCCAAATTTCGATTCACTACTAATCTGGTGACGGTGCATCATCGCGAGATTACGCCCCATTTTTGTCCAGCTTTGAGTAGTAGCCCTATTTGTCAAGTCTAAATATTCTAAAACTAAATAGCTATTTTCTCTAGTTAAGCCATCACAAATTGGTGTGGGTACTTTAATTGCATCTGTTGAGGATATTTCTGACAACCCTGTTGCTTCAGCCACAAACATTTCAATTAAGGATGGTTGATTGAGCTTGAGCAAGTAGCGATCGGTATTATTACTAATTAAATATACTTGATTGATACAACCACCAGAAAGCGATTTCCGCTCGACAATCTCAAAAACTTTACCCGTAACTTGAGTAATTTTCGTACTTATTTCAGTCCACATTTTACACCCTAGATTAGCAGAATGGGATCGGAGCATCGTCTGAAACTTAGACATTTAGCAGTTTTAACTGTCAATTCCCAATTGATTTCGCCATTGTTGAATTTGCGCTTTTGTGTCGCTTCTGGCACTTTCGATCCAGATCCCTGCACTATGCCCGAATCTTTGAGCCTTGGCAGGAATGGTATTTGTGAATGCTCGAATTTTGGCTCTGACTGCATCAAATAACTCGATCGACCTAGTTAGCCA
>JAJAZF010000439.1 GCA_026785875.1 Chamaesiphon sp.
ATGCAAGTCGAACAAACTTGCAACGCGATCGTTCAAGGCATTGAAACCCCGTCGGCTGAAGAAATCAACATCCCCCAAAGTTGTCATTTGGAAGATCGAACCATCCGCCAATTTTTAGACGGTGCAGGAATTTAGTAGGGGCTAGGATCTAAAAAGTCGGGGTAATTCATCGATTAACCCGATTTTTTATTGGGTATTTCAACCGAGAGTCGATCGGCGATCGTGTATCATAATTGCAGATCTGTATCGTTGGCGTAGCCTGTCCCTCAGGAGAATCGCCGAAAAGTGTCTCAAACCCTGCATTTACCAAATTGACCATCCAAATGAAAATAAAGAAATCATTAGCCGCTTTATTGGGCTTAGTTGCGCTGGAATTAAGTTATGCACCAACTATCCTAGCTGCGGTTGAAACCAAGCCTGTAGATCGGATAATTGGCTGTGATATTGCGATCGCGGGTGGTGGTTTGAGCGGTACGGCGACTGCTTATGAAGGTTTGCTAGCTGGGAAAACAGTCTGCATGACAGAGATTACCGACTGGGTAGGCGGACAAATTTCTGCTCAAGGTGTATCCGCACTAGACGAACGTCCTACCCAACGCGCTAAAAACTATTTCCCTCGCGGTTACATAGAATTTCGTCAAAAAGTTCAAGATTATTATGGCAAACTAAATTCTGGATACTGCTGGGTGAGTGAAGTTTGTTTCATCCCTAAAGATGCTCACAAAATCCTGTATGGGATGCTCAAGAACGCTGAAAGCAAAGGTAAAGGGAAATTATATTGGTATCCCAACACGGTAGTCAAAGAACTGATCGTCGGAAAGAGAGGGGAAGGACAAGAAATTAAGGCGGTAGTGGCAATTCAACACCAACCGCAGCCAGGAACTGCACCTCTAAATACCGAAACTCTGTCACGGACGATCGAAGATGCCTACAGTTACCAGAATTCTCCCAAGTTTCAGAAGCAGAAAATCATCTTCATCCCAACTTATAAAACACCCGCACAGCAAGCAGCTAAACCCGCAGCTTGGTATGTAGTCGATGCAACTGAAACTGGAGAATTGGTAGGATTGGCAGATGTCCCCTATCGTCTGGGACTCGATCCGCGATCTGCTGATGAACCCTCAGCAGTCAGCACGACAGGCGATCCTTACTGTACTCAGGGGTTTACATATCCCTTTGCGATGGAGACGACAGCTACCCCACAACCTCAGGTTCCACCAGTTTTTTATCCACAGTACGCGCCTTACTATAGCTACGAACTCAAACGGTTGGCTGACTTTGGGGTAGTCTATACCTATCGGCGGATTTTTAGTTCGGGCAACGGAAAACCTACTAAATTTGGCGGGATTAGCTACACTGCGCCTACAACTGGAGACATCTCCATGCAAAACTGGACATGGGGAAATGACTACCGTCCTGGTAGTGTCAATGATAATTTGATCCTCGATCGATCTCAATTACAAGCCAGTGGACAACTTCAACCAGGCGGCTGGATGGGTGGCTTACGGACAGACACTCTCCGCAAAGGCGAAGAAAATGCCCAAGGCTTCTATTATTGGCTAGTTGCTGGTACAACCGATTCTCGCGCTAACCCCGATCCCGCATCGCCCAATCACTGGGTAAAAACCCCCAATCCCAATCAACGCTATCTGAGTGGATTGAAATCTCCAATGGGCACAGCTCACGGATTATCGAAATATCCCTACATTCGGGAAGGACGCAGAATTATCGGTAGACCTAGCTATGGGTACAAAGATGGATTTGTAATTACAGAGGCGGATATGAGCCGCAATAACCTGCTCGATCCTAATAAAATGCCCCAACTCACTCCAGCACAATCCCGTCGGTTAGCAGCAAGTTTATCAGGCGTAAACGCTTTAAATGTCCTGACAGGGGATAAGCCTACTCCACGCAATCGAGCGACAATGTATGCTGACACTGTCGGCATCGGACATTATGCGATCGATTTTCACCCCTGTATGCAAAATAGCCCCCCTGAAGCTCCCAACAACAGCGAACGCCAAGGCGCACGTAAAGGCGAAGGACAGGCTTACCCATTCCAAATTCCCTTACGGGCAATGATTCCCCAAAAAATTGATAATATGTTAGTGGCTGGAAAAAGTATTGCTACTAGCCATGTCGCTGCTGCCGCCTACCGGATTCACTCGTTTGAATGGTCTGCTGGTGCCGCCGCTGGTACCACGATTGTGTATGCCCTCGAAAAAGGCATCACACCAGCCCAGATGGTCGAAGTTCTCCCTGACAGATCCCCCGCAATTATTGAATTACGCAAACGTCTAGAAGCTAACAACAACCCGACATCTTTTCCGAATACTTCGATTTTTAATAATAACTGGAAAGAGTGGAAGTAACTATCTATGGTTTTTACGACGGAAAAGTCTAGTCAAACAGTCCCAAAGACCTATCCAAATTTTAAAGTCATCGTCTTAGATGATGACTTTAATACCTTTGAACACGTCCATACTTGCCTGATGACTTATATTCCAGGTATGAGTGAAGATCGTGCTTGGGAACTAACAAATCAAGTCCATTTTGACGGACGAGCGATTGTTTGGGTTGGCCCACAGGAGCAAGCCGAACTCTATCACCAGCAGTTACGCCGTGCGGGTTTGACAATGGCACCATTGGAAGCGGCGTGAGCGATCGTCAATTTGCTCGAAATGAAGTTTATGAATGAGATAGATTAAATCGCGATCGATTTTCGTTGGCGAAAGGCTTCTCTTCTCTCCGTTCGCGTAGCGTCTCGTTCCGAGAAGA
>JAJAZF010000440.1 GCA_026785875.1 Chamaesiphon sp.
ACGGTTGCATCCTCGGCTTGGAGCTGGCGTACCCGTTCCCATGCCCGCATGTACTCGATCCGGCGGATGGAGAGGGTGAGCTGTCCATCTTCGTTCTCATCGGTGAGAATGAAAAATTCGCGAGTCTCGTTAGACTGTAATACCTCTTCAGGTTGATCGACACGGTTGATCGACATCTCCTGAATCGGGATGTAGGCAGCAGTTTTTGCGCCAATGTCAATCAGAGCACCCCGTGGTTCCAGACTGAATACGGTACCAGCGACGACATCTCCAGGGCTAAAGTGGTAATCGTATTTGTCGAGTAATGCTGCGAAATCGTCGAGAGTGAAGCCGATATCTACTGTTTTCTGACTGGCCATGCAATATTATAGTTTATCCTAGTGGTGTTCTCTTCCGTATTAATCCGCCTCCTATCGATGTACGCGCACGTTGACTAAAGTAAATCAGTTAATAATGTGTCGCTTACACCTACATATCTCGATCCGTCTCGTTGCGAGAACGTCGAAGAGTTGATATTTAGAGTCCAAACATCGTATTTTAGCACACGATCGACCCAGATTTCATCCCGATTGATGAGATGGGGTCGATCGTCAACAAGATTAGGATCGATTCATGAATTGCCCTGAATCTGGACGTTTCTACCGATCTTCTCCGCTCCCGCTCCTGACTTCCATCTTCTCCCTCTTTCACCCATCGATTAATATTCAAAATCGTCAGTTATGTCTCGTCTTTCTAACCGTCTAACTCGACGATTTAACAACCTATTTTTACGCTGAACTTCCGATAGCTCAAAATTCAGATCGTCAGCATAATTTCGGAGCGGAGTAAATCCATCCCGAACTATCAGCATGACTGCACCTTCAATACTATTAACTCGGTTCCGTAAGTCATGAATATCTTCCCGCAAGGAATTATCATTCTGCTTCATACTGACGATATCTTGCTTGATACCAACGACATCTTGCTTGATACCATCGACATCTTGCTTGATACCATCGACATCTTGCTTGATACCATCGACATCTTGCTTGATACCAACGATATCTTGCTTGATACCACCAATATCTTGTTGCATTGTATTCATACCTTGCAACAGTTGACTTAACTGGTTTTGAATTAGATCGAGTTTTTCTTCAGACATAATTAACTCTTCGGATTATGGTAACTGGTTAAGTCCTAATTCTAAAATATCAGTCGCATTATCAAAATAAAGGGTAGGGGTATAAATTACCCCTACCCTTTATTTTGACAGCACTAACACAGATAAGCTGTTCGACATCTAAATTTTATGACAGAATCACTTACCGTAAGGGGTATAAAGTGTAAATACTGTAGTGCAAGTATTCGATAGCTGACCTGATTTCCAGAAGTCGGACATTTATTAGTTATTCAACTCAAGAGCGATTTTCTAAGATTTCAAACGAGTTGACATTCAAGACCTTACCGATCATTGCCAGAGTCATGACATCATCATTTAATGTGCCCTGAACTTTTACATGCAGCCCAGTTTGACGTAAATCGCGAGGACAATCTAATAACTCGTAGGTAGTCCCATCCTCAGCTACAAGTGCCCAAGCACCAGTGCCAAAACCTTTGTGCTCAATTCCACCAATCACCGTAATCATACTGTTTGAGAATCTCCTCTTGCTGCAAACCTAGCTAAACCAAAACATAACAATCCATTCAGCACCAAGAAGCTGCGGGCAATCCATTCATCACCTAACAACCACACATTGGGAGCAACTACTGCACTCACTAGTAGACAAGAAGCTACGCCCAAACTAGTACCGACTGCAAACCATTTTCCCTGAGGCATCGACCAACAGACTACTAATAATCCTAACGGAATTAGCACACTAGCGAATGCTGGGTTTAAGGTATTATTACCAGCGATCGCATTTCCTAATTCAGGAATCGAACTCCCCAAGATCCGAAATGGTGCTTGTGGTAAGTCAAATATATAGAACCCTTTGAGGAAAAACAAACCACTGCTCCCAGCCAGCATCCCACTCCAAAGCGGTAAACCAAAGGGGACGTAAGCGCGGATCAAGAAGGCTAATAGGTAAGAACCCACTACCATCGCTAATTTCGGCAATAAAGCGATCGCACCACCATCAATCCAGAACCGGAGATTGAGATAACCATTATCGCGCAACCACCGGAAGAAATCATTTATGGAGATTTTTCCAGTTTGGGCGAGCTTGACAGCAGCAGCAGCATCGAGATTTCCCGCACCGTAGAAGTTTTGAGGATCTTGCTCTACTTTACGTACTGATTGCTGTAAAACGGCGAAGACTTCTTCTGGTGCTGTCACACCTGTAGATTTGATTAATGCGGCAACTCCGGCGACGTGGGGAGCTGCCATACTAGTGCCTTGGAAACCAGCCAGCATTGGCAAATTAGTCTCAGGATCGATCGTTTCTTGCCAGATTTTACTACCATGTCCGCCGCCTGGAGCAGAGATGTCTACGCCCGCACCATAGTTAGAAAATTCGGCTCTGTCACCTTGAGCATCAGTAGCAGCTACACCGATGACGTGGGCATAACGAGCGGGATAGGATGCAGAATTATTATTTTCATTTCCGGCTGCGGCGATAATGACGACCCCTTTGCGATAAGCATAGTCGATCGCGTCTTTCATCACCTGACTTTCGCCACCACCACCGAGACTCATGTTAATCACATCAGCTTTGTTGTCAGCGGCAAATCTAATTGCTTCAGCAATGTCACTAATAGTTCCACCACCGCTACCTGATAGCACCTTGAGCGGCATGATTTTCGATTCATAAGCAATTCCGGCTACACCGTAGTTGTTATTGGTAGATTGGGCGACAGTACCTGCTACGTGCGTACCATGTCCGTTGTCATCGTCGGCATTAATTTTGTCATTAACAAAATCATAACCTTTGACAAATTCCGTTTCAGCTAAATCGGGAACTTTGCTGACTCCAGTATCGATAATTGCCACGACGATCCCTTTGCCGCGATTGTCCTCCCACGCCCGTTCGGCATGAATACTGTGCAAATGCCACTGTTTACTATATTGGGGGTCATTTGGGGCAACTGTGGCATGATAAATATAGTTTGGCTCGATCGCTTCTACATCTTGACTCAAGCTCGATCCTCGCAGTTTGTCGAGTAATGAGCGATCGCCTTTAACTGTATATGTTTGCTCGGACTGGGAAAATTGACTATTGAGGCGTGGTGCTAGGTGATATTGCTCAGTTAACACTTGCAACTGTCGATCGATTTCAGTGGCTGAAATATTCTCTTTAAAGTCAATAACTAGGGAGTCAAATTCTCCCTTGGTTGCCAATCCTTGGAAGTTAAAGATGGCAAAACCTATGCTGATGCAAAACAAGCACAAGATCGATAGTTTCCGCATGTACAGCGATCGCTCTCAACTGAATTAATATCCCCAGCATAACTTAACATTTTAATTTGCGCTGCAACTGGGTAAAAGCATTGGGCTTTAGGAGTGGATGGTGAATAGCAAATGGGTATTGAGTATTTAAAACCTAAAGTCTATTCCCTAACACCTAGAGCCTAACGTCTAGTCTCTAACGCCGAATCAATTGCTTAATTTTTTGAACTGTATCCAGGTAGTCACGATCTTTACCTTGTTTGCGGTATAGTTCTGCTGCTGTCAGATAACTGTCGATCGCGGCTTGAGGGTTGCCTAGCCGATAGTAGGCAAAACCTCTGCGGGTATAAACTTCAGCATCAGAGCGATTTAGAGTGTTGGCGGAGCTGTGCTGAAGCAGAATCGCCCGATTGTAATCTGTTAGCCCGCCTTGGCAATCATTTAGTTCGCACAACGCAACTCCCCGCCCCAGATAGGCAGATGAGCGATTGGGATTGAGCGCGATTGCCAGATCGAAGTCTGATTTTGCTCCCCGCCAATTGGTGAGGCTATTACGCACATTCCCCCGATGTAAATAAGCTTCAGGGTATCTTGGCTCAATTTCGATCGCCCGAGTGTAGTCGGCTTCGGCTCCCTGCCAATCTTTGAGCAAACTGCGGGCGATGCCCCGCCGGAAATATACCTCCCCAAATTGAGGATTCATCGCTAGGGTGCGATCGTAATCCGTAACTGCACCTTGATAATCACCCTGTTGAGACTTGGTTCCAGCCGTAATAAAAAAATCATCGGCTGTTGGCTTCAATGCTCCTAGGAGTGGTAATTTATTGTCAATATCTACATTTAGTTGGCTGGCAATTCGGGTAAAAGTATTGATGGGAATTGCTAAACCAGTTAGTGGTTTAATCCGATTGCCGTCGTTTTGTCTGACATCAGCATCGCTCGTGCCAATACTTTTACCGTTGATCCCAATGAGGCTACCCACGTTGTTAAATAATCCCCCGCCACTCATTCCTGGCAACATCTCGGCAGTGCCAATGGCTAATCCATAGCCTCGATCTTGAGATTGGCGGCTGATGGCGACAACTGTCCCAGGATAGAACTTTAATGATTTTCCGTGAAATCCTGCCGCAAAAATCGGCTGTCCCTTGTCAAGTGTATTAGAATCGCCAAGTTCGGCTACTATATAATTGCGATCGCTCTGGAAGGTAACGGTAGCCAGATCGAGCGAGTTGGGGGCGATCTTCACCTCGCTAGGACTAGTAGTATATTGTTGGAGATCGGGGGTGATAATTTCTACTGGCGAACTGCTGAGAGCGTTGACCACATGGGCAGCAGTTAAGATTGTATAAGTATTGCCAGTGCGCTTAATGATGACCCCAGAACCTTGTGACGATCGAGTCTTAATTAAGACAATTTGTTGGAGCAGGCTTTGTGGAGCGACGGAACGAGCATGGGCGATGTTTACCGTCGGACTTGCGGCGATCGATCGAACGGGTGCAATTAGTCCGCTGGAAATAGTCACCCAAAGACCCAAAAGTGAAGCGATCGGTTGTATGTGCATGAAAAAGTGTCAATGGAAAATACGCTACGACTACTTAGCTACCCAATTTTTACTTTCAGCTTGAATATTTTAGCAGGTAAATCGAGATGAGATTGCCATAAACTATACACAAAGCCGAATTTTTAGGTAGATCCTACCAAATCCTCAAAGGTGCTCATTGTCAGAGGCTCCACCAACGTAAGATACTAGAGATCTATCGATCGTTGCTAACCATGACTGAATCTACTGACAACCCGACACCTATCGACACTGAAGCACTGCTGCTGATGTTGCGGCGCAAAGAAAGCAACTGGGTAGAATGGGGCAAAGCTTGCCAAAAACTCCAAAAAACCGGACTCAATCCCCAAGAGATTTTTGAGGCAACTGGATTTGAACCGATTCAACAAAATCAAATCATTGTCGCTTCCCAAGTTTTCGATAGCATGATGAGTGTCGGGATTGCCGCCGCGACAGAAACTCACTATCGGCGGGTAGGTAGCGATAGTCTCTACGAACTCCGCATTCTCTCTCAAGAAGATCGGGCGGCTACGGCTGACTATCTCTACAACCGGAACATTGACTCAGAAGGCTCGAAGGAAGTCGCCAAGGCATTTAAAGAATTTTCTTATATGCGCCAGCCGCCAGAGGGTTTTACCCACCATCCAGGCGATGCTGTGGCTTATCAATATTGGCGATATGTCAAGCAACAAACCGATCTGACTGAAAAAACTCGGTTGATCGCGCGCGGACTAATGTTTGCTCACAGTCAAAGTGCCCGCAACCAGATTGAAAAGCTCCTGATCGCGCTATCCGCACCACCCCAACGGACTGCGCCAGCACTACCGATTTATCGGTTGGAAGCGGATGAGCAAATGCCCCGCACTATTCCGGTGGCTGGGACATTTCCGATCTCTAGTAGTATCCTCGCATCTGTGCCAAAAATTGCCGCCACCAGTTCCTTCCAAATCGTGCGCCAGAACTGGGAGGAGGGCTGGGTAAGCTTCCCTGGTTGGGGTGTATTATGTAAAGCCGAAGATCCGATCGCGGTGATTGGCGAACGTGGCAATCTGCCGATGAAAATTTCTAACGAATCACCAGAAACGATCGTCATCCTCGATCGCAATGTGACGGAATGGAATGAGTTTAACTACTTTGCAATCGATCGAGATGGACAACTTGCCATTGAATGGTTTGACAGCCCCCCCAGTGTGCCGATTCTCGCTCAATTAGTGCTAGTTATCCACCCTAAACGCCCGATCGATCCTGACAATCCTAAGGATCTGTGGGAACTTGAAGATTAAATAATGAGGGTAGAGGGTAGCGATCCCTTGCCCGCCCTAGTTCCCCGACGGTTTAGCGGCTTCTGCTAAACCCTAGGCATTTTACTTTTACCTTGCGAGAAACATCACGTTGAAAACGTTTTAATCGCTTGCTCATCCGTCGATAAGCTTTGGGATTGGAAAAGACTCTACCATCGCTGGTAACTGCCAATTCTAATTAATTGGGAGGGGCGGGGTTTAATAGCCCCCTAGACCTAACTCAAAGATATTGATAAACTAAAAGCCTTTGAAGCGATCGCCAAACTCCTCGATCCTGTGAGACTCAAACCTTTTGATGGTTACGTGCCCGTACCCTCAAGTCATGCTCGTGATGATGCGGGATCGCGAATGATTAACCTGCCCACATTACTGGGTGCTATGTTGGAATCGATCGCTACAGATTGCGCTACTTTTACTCTAAAATATCTGGAAAGTTTCGACAATTTTCAACTCAACAATTTATTAAATCTCCATTTCAGCTTACCTTTAGAAATGGCAGGTTCTTGCGTACAGTTCATCTTACCTTTCGATCGAGTGCAATCTACAAAGCAATTCAAGCTCGATGATTTTTCCCATTGCGCTCAATCTGCACTCAAAGAGCTATTGTTCGCTCATCCCGGTCGCATCGATCGTGTGAAGGAAAAGGTCGATAAATACTTGCAGGACATTCCGATCGATCGTTCGCAAACAGAAAGGTCGTTCCCGTAGGCTGATTGAAAATACATTTTTGCCAATCGCAATTGGAGAAATCGTTCGCGATCGAAATGAGGCGATCGAGTGGGCACAAAAAGTTTTGCAGGAGCCTGACAAGTATCTAATTTTAGATCCGGAAACTACAGGGTTATTTGACGCAGAATTAGACCAGATTGGGACCTATCGTGTCAAATCAGATCTCATATCGGCAATTTATGCAGCCATTAGTGGTAGCGTAAAATGAAAACTCGTCCCGTGTCCTAGTTTGCTCTCTACCCAGATCTTCCCACCATGCGCTTCAACCACCATCTGCGAAAAAGGTAATCCCAGTCCGGTGCCATTTGCTGAACCAACGCCTTGCTCTGGCGGTACTCGCACAAACTTCTGAAAAATGCGATTAAATGCCTCTGCCGGAATGCCCCGTCCCGTATCCTTGACGGTAAACTGGATCGTCTGCGCGTCGATCTCTTGGGCGAAGACAAAAATCTCCCCTCCAGGCGGCGTATTCTGGATCGCATTGCTAACCAAATTCACCATCACTCGGCGTAGTTTCTCACTATCTGCTATTAATGAGGGGATTTCTGAGACACCGTACACCAACCGCACCTCAGACTTCTCAGCTAATGCCAGCATTTGTTGGCAAGCAATGTGCATAATTTGGGTAGGAGAGATCTCTGCTAATTTCAACTTAATCCGATCGGTTTCAGACTTACTTGCATCTAGGATGTGATCGAGCATCTCTGTCAAAGTTGTACCCCCCTGACGAGCTAAAGACAAACATCTTTGTTGTATGTCATTGAGCGTCCCTACTCGCGGAATTAGGTCTAGTCCACCAATCAGCGATGTCAGCGGATTCCGCAGATCGTGAACGAGCATTTGCACCATCTCGGCACGGAAAAGCTCAAGGTTGCTCAGTTGCAAGTAGTCGGGGAGTTGATTGGCAAGCAGCCGTAGTTCGATTTTTTCGATCGCTAAACCAGCCAGATCGCGCAGGATCTCGACATCTTCATCGCTCCATTCGTGTGGGACGGTATCGATCGCACAAAAAGATCCCAGAGTATAGCCCTCAGCCGTCGTTAAGGGAATACCCAAATAGGCAATAACACCCAGATCGGCGATCGCCAAATTATCCCGTAACAGTGGATGGGTACGGGCATCCGCTACAGCTAAAGTCTGATTTGAACTGACTACGTGCTGACAAAAAGAGTGGGATAATGGCGTTTCCCGACTCGTCGCCCACGGCTCTGGCAAACCAACGCTACTCTTAAAAAATTGACGGTGATTATCGACTAAAGATACCAATGCCACAGGTGTCTTTAAAATCGCACTTGCAAGTCTGGTAAACCTGTCGAACGTCTCCTCTGCTGATGTGTCTAATAGGTTCGCTGCGATTAACACCGCAAGTCGCTGTTGTTGGTGTAATTCCGCAGACATGCGTTAAATATCCTCATAAGGAATTAATTCAGGATGTAGACACATATCGGGCAAACGCAGAATTCGTTAGCGTACGGATTTATCCGTTTTCTGCGTTCACCCCTTAATACTTGGTGTTAGTTATCTAAACGCGAATTTAACCTACTGGATGTAGTTTGTCAATCTTGATTATTACAGATTAAACATTATCTGGATAAAATTGATTGTTATCATAGTATTAAGGTGACTATTCAGCTCAGGGGATCGATCGCATGACCCTCTGCGCCCCACGGGGTCGCCGCTCGGGCGAAACTGGCACACTCGATCGCCAAGTTTCGGCACAGTATTGCATCCACTCCGTCGTTATTTGACATACTACCCAGTAGGCTACAATAGCCCAACGCGCCAAATTTATAGGTTTAGCCAATTCAGTACAGGACGAGCGATTGATGTGCTATGTGTTTTGTAACAACACACCATTTTTAACACGATCGGCTTAGATAATTCTATTTTCGATCGGCAAAGCATAGTTGGCTAGCAACCTGCATCAATCGATCGAAAGATTTATAATTTCCCCCATTCTGTAGAGGCGATCGAGGCAATTGAGGTTCATAATTCATAATTGTCAGGTCGGATTGGAAGCGATCGTGAAAAAAGATTCCTTAATCGAGTTGTTATTACCGCTGGCACTGATTCTCGGCTTGGTACTGCTGCTGAGTATGAATGTGGCGACGGTAAGTGAGGCTGCGGGTAATACCCCGCTCGACGCTTTGTTAAAGTTAATTGTGGGTTATCTGGCTAGTGGGGCAGAAATCGCCGCAGCGGTCGTGATTGGCAGTGCGGTGTTGCGCGGGATTTTAGATTATCTCCGCCTTCTGTTCTCGTATTCACGGCAGCAACATTTTGAGGCGACGGAGACAATCCGGCTGCAATTGGGGCGAGTCTTAGCTTTGGGCTTAGAATTTACAGTTGCTAGCGATATCTTACACACGGCAGTTACCCCCACTCGTCAGGATATTCTCAACCTCGGCGCGATCGTGTTGTTGCGGACGTTGTTAAACTATTTCCTCGAACGTGAGATCCAACAAGGCGAACGCAATCGCCATATCGCTCGACAGCCAGCTAAAGACTACGACGAACCTCCGACATGAGTGACTAAATCTCAAGTTGGGATGGCTACAGGATACGCCCGAAAACCTGCAAGATAGCTTTTGAATCGGGAAAGGCTCCGCCAACGCCAACGATTCATTGAAGTCCCAGGTATCGGTAAAAAGGATCGTCGCTCTGTGGAAAGCGATGGGACTGAAAATCGCCCTCGCCGCACCGACGGGACGAGCTGTACAACGATTGTCAGACATGGCGGGACTCGAAGCCAAAACCATCCATCGGCTATTAGAATTCGACCCTGTTGCAACTTGCTCTACCGATCGACAATAACCGATTGAGGAAAATTATTCCATCTGGTAGACAGATAGATTGAGACTCAACTGATAATTTGGATGTTGGGTCTAAGTCTTAGTTAGTGGAATCTTGGGCATTATTTTAGGAATTTTTATTTGGTCGAATTTCCCCTTCAATGCAGCCTGGATTCTGGGGCTGTGGGTAGGAATCAATTTGCTCGGTGATAGCTGGATTGCGAGTCGATCGGCGATCGCCCGCTCTGCTACGCGAGAACACGTTTATGGAGAGTGGTAATAGTCATGGACAAACTGCCAGAGCAACCGAATTACCGATCGCCTTGGAGCCGGATTAGTACCAATGCGTTAGTTCGTTTCCTGCTGTTCTTTGCCTCCGGTTGGGTCTTTGTTGCCCTCATTAGATATTTCGAGTACGCGATCTTGGTATTTGCGTTGGCCGCGATTCTGGCGTTGCTGCTGAATTATCCATTGCGATTCCTCCAGCGGTTTGTCAGACGAAATATTGCACTAGGACTTGTCATCGCGATTAGCTTAATCGCGATTATTGTTTTAGCGATTGGGATCGGGCTGACACTGACTAATCAAATCCAACAACTTGCGACGCTGCTACTCCAGATTCTCGATACCTCCAACAATCCACTCGATCGATTGCACAGTGCTTTGGCAGCCCGCAATATTCCGCTCGACCTCAGTGCGCTCGAAGCCCAGGTTCGCCGTGCCTTTGTCTTTGGCTTGAACTGGGTGGTTGGATCTCTACCAGTTCTGTTCCAGAACTATGTCACCTTTATCATCGTTCTAGTCGTTGCCTTTTTCATGCTAATCGATGGCGAAAAGCTGTGGCGATTGGTGCTTAAATTAGTGCCGCCCCAACATCGCGATCGGGTATCGAACGCGGTGCAAAGAAATTTTAGCGGATTTATTCGCGGTCAATTGACGATCTCATTGTTGCTGAGCGTTGCCACCGCAATCGTGTTTGTGCTGTTTCAAGTCCCATTTGCGTTACTGCTGGCAGTGACAGTTGGTGTATTCGATTTAATTCCTGGCATTGGCGCAACATTGGGAGTGAGCCTAGTTTGCTTGGTTATATTAGTTCAAAGCGGCTGGCTCACGGCACTCAAAGTCTTAATCATTTGCGTGGTTCTGCAACAACTGCAAGATAACCTGCTGTCACCGCGAGTTATGCAAAGCTCAGTGCATCTCAACCCCGTGGTAGTATTTCTCGCACTTTTGGTGGGAACGCGAATCTCCGGACTACTGGGCATCTTTTTGGCGGTGCCGATCGCAGGTGTTATTGTCAGTCTACTGGAGATTGGAGAAGCACAGGGGGACTAAAGCCACACGTTTTGAGAAACGCTCGATTATCTTAGATTTCTACGGCGACCAACAGTTACCTGGGGAGATTTATTATTCGTTGAATATGGTGTCTCCGCATGGCATCAACCCATTGATTATCAATCAAGATCCTGAAGGAGGTGGGCCGAACATTCAGGCGATCGCGGTGGCGGCAAACTTACGTCGAGCTTTAATATTGGGGGATCGATCGCCTCTGAAGCTCTACTCAAACAGTTGATGGACAGTCATAGATTAGCAGGTGAATCGAACGAACCGAAGACATTCGCATTCATCGACAGCAACCGATCGAGAACAACACAATACAATCCCCGATCCATTTGAGAACGAGGATTGTAGCACGTTCGCGCGATCGGCTTCTGCCCAAACTACTACCATCGAATTCACTAATTGTCAATAAACTGCAATTGTTGACAATTAGATCGAATGTATTTGATGGGTATACAGCTCTTTGAGATCCCGATCCAGCACCGTCAATCTGACAATATGATAGGCTGATACGTGGCTTCAGCTCTACACCACTGTAACCATGTCATCACCCAGCACCGCCCAAATTAAACTCCTCATCTTAGACATTGATGGCACGATTTCGGGAAAATCTAATCAGGTAAGTTCTAGAGTCAAACACGCGATTAAAGCGGCTCAAGCTCAAGGAGTTCGCGTCGGGATTGCCACGGGGAGAATGTATAAATCTGCCTTGCGGTTTCACCATGAGATCGATGCAGATCTGCCGCTGATTGCTTATCAGGGGGCGTGGATTCAAGATCCAGCCACAGGAGTAACTCATCGACACCTCCCTGTACCGATCGAAATTGCCCAAGAATTAATCGATTATTTCGAGCAACCCCACTTACTAGACAAATTATCCATCCATGTTTACCGCGATGATTGCTTGTATGTCCGCAAGATTAACCCCGATACTGAAGCATATGTCGGACGAAGTGGAGTCGAAGTCATCGCCGCACCAGATCTCCGTGCAGTCTTAACCGAGCGTCCCACAAAAATACTCGCCATGTCTGAAGACATCGCGCTGATCCAGCATTTAATCACAGATTTGAACCGCCGCTATTCCCCAGCAGAGTTACACATTACTACCTCCGTCCCGATCTTCCTGGAAACTACCCAATCTGGGGTGAATAAAGGTAGTGCGATCGATTATCTAGTCAAAGATTTACTCGGAATTACCTCAGAAAATGTTCTGGCGATCGGGGACAATTACAATGATGTCGAAATGCTTGCCTATGCTGGCATCGGTGTCGCGATGGGTAATGCCCCTGAGGATGTCCAATCGCTCGGTGATTGGGTTGCTCCACATGTTGATGCCGATGGTGTCGCTGTGGCAATTGAAAAGTTTATTCTCAACGCTTAGTCGCTGGGTGCAGTA
>JAJAZF010000441.1 GCA_026785875.1 Chamaesiphon sp.
CCGCAATCAGAGTTTAACCGCAGAAGTTGCTAGTGAATTAAATCAAGCCAATCTCGGTCAATCGATCGTCATCCATATCGGTAGCGATCCACTAGTCGGCTCTTCCTGCCGTCTCTGGCTGGAATGGCTTCAGTCTGACCCATTGACCGAAGCGATCGTGCTTGTTGGCGATATTTGCTGGGATTCAGAAGCTGTTACGGCAGCTTATCTACTGGCAGAACAAGGGAAGCCTGTAGTAGCCTATCTGGCAGGGATTCATGCTAATACTCCCCACCCACTGACAGATGCCGCGATCGTCTTGAGTCACACTCTTTCTAAGCCAATCTATCACGCCGATACGATCCAACAACGCATCAAAACTTACAAACGAGCTAAAATTTCAGTCGCGAAAAAAATCAGTCAAATTCCTCACTTGCTCAAGAAAGTAGCGCATAAGGAATAGATCGTCGTCAACCCCAACCACAGCAAGAAATTATTCCGAGTTAAATTCAAAGCTTGCTCGATAATAGCTGAACTAATCGGTTGCAGATCGTCACCCAATAAGGGCTTCGATTGGATTTGTCCCTGATAATAATTTATCCCCCCGACTTGTACCCCCAAGGCTGCGGCATAGGAACACTCACTCCAGCCAGAATTGGGGCTGAGATCTTGGGAAGCATCTCGCCAACATAGTCGCCACACAGTCAGCGGCTTACCAGAAATCAGACTCAATGAGAGTACAGCCAGCCGACAAGGTAGCCAAGTGATAATATCCTCAGATTTGGCACTACACCAGCCGATATCGGCGTATGGTTCGCGACGGTAGCCGACCATTGAATCTAGAGTGCTGGCTGCTTTGTATGCCATCGCCAAGGGTACAGCCCCGACTACGGGGATAAACATGCCGACGATCGCATAGAATAGCGGAGCCATCACACCATCGATCGCATTTTCAGTCACAGTTTCTAAAATCGCGCGATTGATTTCGGGAATAGTTAACTTGTCAGTATCCCTTCCGACATACATCTTCAATTTCGATCGAGCCAAGTCCAAATCCTCACTAGCAATCGCCGCTAAGACATCTTCAGCCGCTTGTCGCAGACTTTTACCCGCAAAACAACTTGCTAAAGCGATCGATTCAATTGCAATTCCCACACTCGGATGCAGCCATTGACAAGCATAAATTACCAGCCAACTGACTCCCCCCGTACCGAGGATCGTCCCCCAACACAGCAGCACACCTGCAAGGCGACGCGAGTGGGGATTAGGGCAATATTTGAGCGCAATTTTGGTCGCCCGATCGATCGCCCATCCCATTACCTGTACTGGATGCAGCCACCCCCACGGATCGCCAATGAGGTAGTCTAAATAAGCAGCAATAAGTAGGGAATAGTTCATAATTACTGAGTTCGACGGCGATACCAGGTAGCAGTACCGACTAACATCCCAGTCAGAGCTAATCCCACCAGCATTGGTAAAACATCACCCTGCTTGAGAGCAGTTAAACCTGCACCCATCATCACAAAGGGTAAAATTCCTGGAACTGTACCTAATAGAGTCCCCAAGAAATAATCACGAAATTTAATTGAGGTTAATCCAGCGGCAAAATTAACGATCCCGTAGGGAATCAATGGTAATAGACGAATCGCAAACATGTAAAAGAATCCACCTTGTTGCATTTCGCGATCGATCGATTCCCATTTACCTGCTAATTTTTTTTCGATTAAACTCCGCCCGATCGTGCGACTAAATCCAAAGGCTAATACTGCTGCTAAAATGGCAGCAATGCTCGTCCATACTGTCCCCCATACCGCCCCAAAAATAGCTCCACCAGTCAGATTGAGTGGAGTAGATGGTAAAATACAAATTGTCGCGATCGAGTAGATTAAGATATACAGAACTGGTGCCCATATCCCCATCTGCTGCAACCATAATTGCAACTGAGATCGATCGATTCCACTCAGGAGAACGATACCGATGACTGTAGCAATGATGCAAAATAACCCGATCGCGAGAATTATGGTTTTTGACTTCACTGGTAAATTATGAATTACTACGGACTAGTTACTAGTGAATTCGATCTAATTTGGTTAACTAAATCGCTGAGTGAGTCTCGATCGAGTCGATAACTGAGTGGATGAGCGATCAGTCTGGCACTACTGTAGAATAGAGTTTCAATCTCGATTAGACCATTCTGTTTGAGTGTTTTACCTGTTGAGACTAAATCGATAATTGCTTCGGACATTCCAGTAATTGGACCTAATTCTACCGAACCAGAGAGCGGTACGATTTCGACAGGCAAATCGATACTATCAAAGTACTCTCTGGCACAATGAACGAATGTAGAAGCAACTCTACCATGTGCGGGTAAGTCTAAACTACTCCGGTATGGACTATCAGCTTTCACCGCCACAGATAGCCGACAACTGCCAAATTTGAGATCGACTAATTGGGCAACTTGAGGACTTTTTTCTCGCAGTACATCATAGCCAACAATACCTAATTGTGCTTGCCCATATTCTACATAGACGGGGACATCATGATTGCGGACGAGCAATGCTTTTGCCCGATTGGTAGGATCTGTTATTTGGAGTTGGCGATTGTCTTTTTCTAGAAAGGCACTAAAGTCTAATCCGACAGACTGAAATAATTGGATACACTCTTTTAGTAATCCACCTTTTGGTAAGGCTACAGTAATCATTTAGGAGAAAGGGGAAAGGATAGAGGGGAAAGGGTAAAGGGAAAGGGTAAAGGGGGAGATTTATTACCGAAAAGAATTGGTTTAAAGCCTCTCCCTTAAAGGCGAGAAAATAAAATCAGACTATTCATTACTCCAATCCTCTTCCTTTTAGGTAGAGGAGGTAGGCGATACGGGAGGTTTCCTCCCGTATTTCAGCATAACGTGTCGCTGTCAACACTTCGACTACGCTCAGTGCAAGCTGTCAACACTTCGACTACGCTCAGTGCAAGCTGTCAACTGTCAACTGAATGAATTATTCACCATTCACTATTCCTCTTGTACTTTGTTGGTGAATAATGCGATCGATCGTCCCAAGTGGGATTGAGGAAATTAACTTGCGCGTATATTCAGTTTGTGGAGATCGATAGATCTCACGAGCCGAATCGATTTCTTCGATCTTACCTTGATTCATCACCATAATTCGATCGCTCATAAACTTCACCACACTCAAGTCATGGGAGATAAAAATATATGTGAGGTTAAATTCACTCTGTAATTCTTTGAGGAGGTTTAGTACCTGCGCCTGAACTGACACATCTAAAGCAGATACAGATTCATCACAGATGATAAACTTAGGATTGAGTGCGAGGGCGCGGGCGATACATACTCGTTGACGTTGACCGCCAGAGAGTTGATGGGGATATGATGTTAGATAGTCTGGGTTCAAGCCAACTCTCTGTAATAAATACTCAGCACGTTCTTGACGTTGTGCTCTACTTTTAACTGTTTGATGAATTACTAGCGGCTCGATAATTAGATCGCAAATATTCATCCGAGGATTGAGGGCACTAAACGGGTTTTGAAAGATAATTTGTAACTCTCTTCGCAAAATTTGCATCGCTTCGCCACGGAGTTTAGTAATATTTTTACCATAGAACTCGATCGATCCTTGTTGAGGTTCGATTAATCTAAGAATCGTGCGGGCGAGAGTACTTTTTCCACATCCAGATTCACCAACTAAGCCTAGTGTTTCACCTGGATAGACTGCAAAGGAAATATCATTCACAGCCCAAGTATATTGTTGTCGATCTTTACCAAATACTCCTTGTGCGGGAAAGCCAACTTTTAAGTTACGGACTGATAAGATTGGCTCCTGTTGACGATCGATATTTACTGGTTGAATTATATAATTATCATCTTGTACTTGGTTAACTACAGCTAATGGTTGCGGTTTTTCAATAATTTGAGTTCTACCATCAGCTAAAACTTGCTCCTCCATAAAGTCCTTAATTGTCGGTAGAATTTTTGACTCTCGATCGAGACGCGGACGACATGCAAGTAAACTTTTAGTATATGGGTGTGATGGGTTTTGAAATAATTCTAAAATTGGTTTACATTCAACTATTTTGCCTTTATAC
>JAJAZF010000442.1 GCA_026785875.1 Chamaesiphon sp.
AATTGCCTGACTAGATTGAGCTGCGGCTATTGCCGCAACGAGTTTATTAGCTGTCGGAATTTTGGTAAATAGCCGTCTAAATTCACCAGTGTGTGGCGTTAAAATAGTAGGCTGAGTTCGAGTAGATAGGGTTGTCTCGATACCGAGTTTGGAGATAATATTTAGGGCATCAGCATCAAGAACGATCGGACAATTTGCCGCGAGAATTTGTTTAACTATTTTCGATGGTCGTTCGGTCAAACCACACCCACAGGCGATCGCTTGATACTTAGTAAAATCTAGTTCTGGTAGAGATTTAATTGTACCCGCTTCTGTTTCTGGACAACTAATAATTAATGCTTCTGGTAAGTAGTTTAATAATATTGGCTTGAGCGACTTGGGAACTGCGATCGATAGCATTCCGACTCCAGTTGCTCTGGCTCCCAATCCAGATAAAATTGCTGCACCACTATACTGTTCGGAACCAACTATTAATAATAAATGCCCCTGGTGATATTTATGTGTAACTGGCGATCGATGTAGCGGTAAATTCGCGATCGCCCTATCGGTTGTCATCCTCGTTATTGTCGGTTGTTCGCCTACTATGCTCTGAATATCTGATAGGGATAAATCGAAATCGATTAGCTCAGTTTTGCCTAAATATTCAATTGCTTGTTCCTGAATAAAAGCTAACTTCCATAGCCCCAAGCAAAACGTACGTGTCGCTCTAATTGCCGTACCCAAAACATTACCTGTATCACCATGAATACCTGAAGGTAAATCGATGCTGACAATCGGCACTGATAATTGATTAATTAACTCGATCGCATCAAATAAAATATCGGTAATTTCACGATTTAAACCAAACCCAAATAAGCCATCCACGATCGCATCACAATTGACTAAACTCCGCGCATCATCAACAATTTTGACACCCAAACTCGAAATATAACAATAATGTTGATTGGTGAGTTCGCTTAATTGCTCCGATGGTACATAAATCGCCACTTCATATCCCTGAAAATATAACTCACGAGCAACTACTAACGCGTCGCCACCATTATGCCCCATCCCCACTAAAATACCGACTCGCCGATATCTAGAGTGAGGATATAAAACTTGAAATCGCCGCGCAATTAATCCCCCCACTTTTTCCATCAGTGCGGCGACAGGCATTCCGGCGGCAAATACCTTGCTTTCGATCTGCTGCATCTGTTCGGTAGAAACCAGCAATCGATCCAATAATTGAGCGCGACTGAGCATTATTTATTTAAATATTAATTCTTCATTATTCAGGTATATAGCAATCCTCAACGAGCGGTTAAGTTGATGTAGGGTGTGTTCTATTTTTGGTTTACCTAAACGACGATCGCAGCAGAATTTAGTTATTTATTGACCACATGCTCATACATTGCTACGATCGTTTCGACTACTTCTTCAATACTTAGATTATCGCTAATAATTTCTACCGCATCAACCGCTTTTTTCAACGGTGAAATTTCTCGCATACTATCGATCGTATCCCGTTCGGCGATCGATTGCTCCAATTCTGCCAAGCTTACCTCGCCTTGCCCACGATCGCGCAAATCCTGTTGTCGTCGCCTCGCACGTTCTCCTACCGATGCCGTCAAAAAAATCTTCACCTGAGCATCTGGAAATACCTGCGTACACATATCCCTACCTTCAGCAACAATGCCACCTTGTGCGCCAATCGCCTGTTGCTGCTTGACTAATTCTGCTCTAACTACTCCTAGCTTGGCAATTGCCGAAACTTTGCCACTTACTGTCTGTGTCCGAATCGCTTCCGTGACATCGATGCCGTTTACCACAACTCGCTCCCCCGCGAGGACAATTTTCGCTCGACTCACCAACTCAGCAATTTTTAGCTCATCATCTAGGGCTAAATTCGCCTCCAGCACTAGCCAAGCGATCGATCTATACATTGCCCCCGTATCTAGAAACAACAACCCTAATCGGGCAGCTACGAGCTTGGTAACAGTAGACTTTCCCGCACCTGCGGGGCCATCGATCGCGATCGTAGGTAATTGTGACATTGGAGACTGGGGGAGTTAATATGAGGATTCAGATCGATCGAATTGCAGACAACCTGTAGGGGTGGTTTGACGCTATGAATGCTGGCGATTGTCTAAAAGTTAAGCAAAAAACTCACCCTTCACCGCTAGCGACCAATAATAATATTATCAATTAACCGAGTACCCTCAATCCGTCCGGCAATCGCGAGTAAAGCTAGCTTGTCTACAGTATCGATCGGTTGTAGGGTGTCAAGATCGACAAGTTCTAAATACTCTAGTTGAAATTCTGATACTGTATCTAATTCAGTAGTCACAGCAGCTAAAAGCTTCTGGGCATTAATTTCTTGGAGAGCTGCGAGTGTCTGAGCTTGTTGTAAACTTCGATAAATAACCGCAGCCTGAGATCGTCCGATGGGCGATAGATATTGATTGCGAGAGCTGAGTGCCAAACCTGATTCGGCACGGACAGTCGGACAACCGACAATCTCGACAGGAATGTTTAGATCTGCCACGATCCGGCGGATAATCGCCAATTGCTGGGCATCCTTTTCGCCAAAATAGGCGCGCTCGGGTCGAACGATATTCAGGAGCTTGGTGACGATCGTCGCGACACCTTGAAAGTGTCCAGTGCGAGTATGTCCGCACAATCTACTCATCATCGCCAATGGTGCGATAACTTGAGTGAGTAGATCTTTAATTCCCATACTTTCAACCGTAGGCACAAACAGGGCATCTACACCTGCTTGCTCACAAATAACTCGATCGAGTTCCAACTGACGTGGATAGCGATCGAGATCTTCATTTGCCCCAAATTGTAAAGGATTGACGAAAATACTGACAATAACGACAGCGTTTTCATGTCTGGCTCGATCGAATAAGCTCTGATGTCCCAAATGTAACGCTCCCATTGTCGGTACCAGCCCGATCGATTGAGAGCGGTGGCATTGGAGATAGGAATCTAGTTCCTTAGGAGTAGTAAAAACGGGTAAATTCATTAGCAATAGAAATAGCGGATCGGGGGTTGGAAACTAGAGCTAAAGACGATCTAAGTTTCTCACTCTTTGCCACTTGCTACGATCTAACGAAACATACTACTCACTGAGTTTTCTTCATGTACTCGCCAGATTGTCTCCCCCAATAAGTTGGCAACAGATAGCACCTTCAGTTGTGGAAACCGTTGATCTTCGGGGATCGGGAGCGTGTTGGTGACGATTACTTCCTCAAACACTCCACTGGAGAGCCTTTCGATCGCTGGTGGTGAAAATACCGCATGAATCGCACAAGCATAAACTTGACGCGCTCCTTGCTGGCGCAAGATTTTGGCACCTTCGGAGATCGTACCGCCTGTGTCGATCATATCATCGACCAGGATGGCTGTTTTACCAGCGACATCACCGATCACATTCATCACTTCAGCCACATTATGTGCCTGACGACGTTTGTCGATAATGGCTAATGGTGCGTCATTGAGCTTTTTAGCAAAGGCACGAGCGCGGGCGACACCACCGACATCTGGCGATACCACGACGACATCGGGTAAGTTTTTTGCGAGGAGGTAATCAATGATTACTGGCGAACCGTAGATATGATCCAGCGGGATATCAAAATAACCCTGGATTTGGGCAGAGTGGAGATCCATCGCTAAGACTCGATCGGCACCAGCAGTAGTAATCTGGTTAGCGACTAGTTTCGCGGTAATCGACTCTCGCCCAGCAGTCTTGCGATCGGCACGAGCATAACCATAGTAGGGGAGTACTGCGGTAATTTGCCGTGCTGAAGCCCGCCGACAGGCATCGATCATGATGAATAGTTCCATCAAGTTATCGTTCACCGGATGACAGGTAGGTTGGATCAGATAAACATCACAGCCGCGAATGGATTCTTGGATCTGGACATAAATCTCTCCATCAGCAAATCGCTTGCGAATCATCGGCCCTAGATCGAGTCCGAGATAACGCGCAATTTCCTCAGATAAAGGTACGTTAGCATTCCCAGAAAGCAGTCGGAGACGACTGTTATCAGCAATCGATTGGATTGTGGGCTGAAGTGTCAAGGTGGCAGAACGGATCACAGCAGACCCTCAATAAGTGCTATATTTTGCATGGCAATTCTAACACTCTCATTCCCCGATCGTCCCGTTAAATCAAAAAAGTTGTTAAAGATCTAACCACAAGACTGGCGATCCTGGTCTAACTTTCGATCGATAATATCGA
>JAJAZF010000443.1 GCA_026785875.1 Chamaesiphon sp.
ATTTCCTGTTCCCACATGCTATCCCTATGAGTACTCCGCTCGGTTATGTTGCGTTAGTCTTACACGCTCATCTCCCCTTTGTTCGCCACCCTGAGAGCGATTTCGTGCTTGAAGAAGAGTGGCTATATGAAGCCATTACCGAAACATACATTCCCCTACTCCACGTTTTTGAGGGATTAAAACGGGATGGGATCGATTTCAAAATTACCATGAGTATGACTCCGCCGTTGGTGTCGATGCTGCGCGATCCCTTGCTTCAAGAGCGATATGACGAACATCTCGCCAAATTGGAAGAATTAGCCCAAAAAGAGATCGACAGCAACGAACACAATGGGCATATTAAGTACTTAGCAGAGTATTATGTCAAAGAATTTGCCGCAATTCGCAAAACTTGGGAACGACACGATCGAGATTTAATCGGGGCTTTCAAAGGATTTCTAGATAGTAATAACCTCGAAATCATTACCTGTGGTGCGACTCACGGTTATTTACCGTTGATGAAAATGTACCCCGAAGCAGTGTGGGCACAAATTCGCGTCGCGTGCGAACATTATGAAGAAAATTTTGGTCGCGCTCCCAAAGGGATTTGGTTGCCAGAATGTGCCTACTATGAAGGCTTGGAGCGGATGCTGGCGGATGCTGGGTTGCGTTATTTCTTGATGGATGGACACGGGATTATGTATGCGCGTCCTCGTCCGCGATTTGGCAACTACGCGCCGATCTTTACCGAAACAGGGGTAGCAGCATTCGGACGAGATCAGGAGTCTTCTCAGCAAGTATGGTCGTCGATGGTGGGATATCCGGGCGCACCAGAGTATCGAGAATTTTATAAAGATTTAGGTTGGGATGCCGATTACGATTATATCAAGCCGTACATCATGCCCAATGGTCAACGGAAAAATATTGGGATTAAATATCACAAGATTACCTCGAAAACTGGTGGTGAGAAAGCTCTCTACGATCCATATTGGGCGAAAGAAAAAGCAGCGGATCACGCTCAGAATTTCATGTTCAATCGCCAGCAACAGGTTACTAATCTCGCGGGGATGATGCCACGTCCGCCGCTGATTGTCTCGCCTTATGATGCCGAATTATTCGGTCACTGGTGGTATGAAGGGCCTTGGTTCATCGATTTCTTTTTCCGCAAATCTTGGCACGATCAGCAAACCTACCAGATGACTCACTTGGCGGATTATCTCCGCGCTCAACCTACCCAACAAGTGTGTCGTCCATCCCAATCTAGTTGGGGATATAAAGGTTTTCACGAGTACTGGTTGAATGAAACTAATGCTTGGGTTTATCCTCACCTGCATAAAGGTGCCGAACGGATGATCGAATTGGCGCGGATGGAGCCAGAGGATGAATTGCAATGGCGTGCGCTCAACCAAGCCGCACGAGAATTACTCTTGGCGCAATCTTCCGACTGGGCATTCATCATGCGGACAGGGACGATGGTACCATATGCGATTCGCCGCACTCGATCGCACCTCGTCCGCTTCCACAAACTTTATGACGAACTAAAAGATCGGAAAGTCGATAGTGGCTGGTTGGAAAAAGTAGAAACGATGGACAATATTTTCCCCAGTATTAATTATCGGACTTATCGCCCACTCTAGAGCTAAAAATATCGCCCCCAATTTATTAAATAAATTGGGGGCGATATTTTTAGCTCAGGGATTAATCACACCTGAAAAAAGACCCAGAAGGATTAAAGTTAAAGGTAATAAAATTAAGATGCCATTAATAGTCGTACCGATCGATGGCGTGATATTTTCGGGTGGGTTTAGTTCAGATGCGTGGCTATTACTACTCGTTTTCATGTTTTAGGAGATTGGATGACTAAGTGATGTTCTATTTTGGATCGAGCCAGCTTAATTTACATCACTCGATCGAAACATTGTTAATCTAGAAATAGTCTGTCAAAATGAAGATCTATTCCCATTGTTAAGGATGCGTTAGACAGTTGACAGTTGACAGTTGATAGTTGATAGTTGACAGTTGACAGTTGACAGCGAAGTTGAGACAGCAATCCTATTTGATTTTCTCACAGTAACGTTAACCTGTAGGGGCGGTACTGTCTTGTCGTTTTTTTATTCTGGGGGAACCCCAGAATAAAAACGCCGCTTCATGCCCGCCCTCTAGGGATTAAGCTTCTCATTTAGGATCGCTATAGTTGTTATTCGGGAGATTTAAATAACATTGCAGGATTGTGTCCGCTCTCAAATATCCCAAAATAACCTATGAGTAAAACTCGATCGGTTAAACTGCTAAGTATTCTAGCACCACTACTGCTGTATCAGAGTAGCTGTAATCACCCCAACAAAACCTCTCAAAACCAGCATCGCAATATCCTTCGAGTCTGGGCACATTCAGGTCAAGCAGCCGAACGTGCGGTGCTAGAGCAACAAATTAAGCGTTTCAACAATGCTCAGAACGCCACTACAGTGCAACTGACTTTTGTACCAGAAGGCTCCTACAACGCCCAAGTCCAAGCAGCAGCATTATCTAAAGATTTACCCGATGTCCTCGAATTTGATGGGCCATTTGTGTATAACTACGTCTGGCAACAAAATCTCGTCCCGATGGACAAGCTGATTTCAGAGTCAGTCAAACAAGATTTATTGCCGTCAATTATCCAGCAGGGTACCTATGGAGGACATCTTTACTCAGTGGCTACCTTTGATTCTGGGCTGGGGGTGTATGGTCGCCGCAGTCAACTTCAAGCCGCAGGGATTAGCATTCCCAAGGGTAACAAAGACGCTTGGACGATCGCGCAATTCGATCGAGCATTGGCAGCTTTGGCGATTCGAGATCCCGACAGACAAGTTCTCGATCTCAAACTCAACCAGCGCGGTGAGTGGCTAACCTATGGCTTTTTACCAATTATTCAGTCGGCTGGGAGCGATGTCAATAGCAGTCTCAATCGCCCCCCCCGCAGTCACAGCCATGCAGTCAGTCCAAAATTGGATAACAAAGGGCTATGTAGACCCCAATATCGATGATGCGGCTTTTACTAGCGATAGGGTAGCATTGTCCTGGGTGGGACATTGGGCTTACAAAGACTATGCCAAAGCTGTTGGCAAAGATTTGGTAGTATTGCCATTACCCAACTTTGGCAGGGGTTCCAAGACCGCTCAAGGCTCTTGGAATTGGGGCATCACAACTAATTGCCAGAAGGCATGTCAAAAATCTGCGATGAAGTTCCTCGAATTCTTACTCCAACCGCAAGAGGTATTAGCAATGGCTAATGTCAACGGAGCTGTACCAGGCACCAAACGCGCGATCTCCCAATCCCAACTTTACGCGCCCAATGGCCCACTGCGACTATTTGCCGAGCAACTACTAGCTGGGGAAACAGTGCCGCGTCCCCAAACTCCAGCTTATCCAGTGATTACTTCAGCTTTTCAGGAAGCATTTGCAAATATTCGCAATGGCTTACCCGTTAAAACGGCTCTAGATCGAGCGACAACCACGATTAATGTAGATCGGCAAGATAACCAAAATTATCCCAATCTAGAGCTGAAAAAAGATGATTAGCAACTCCTCTGCTCGTGTCAAAGATGACACTCGGACAGCTCTGCTGATGGCTACCCCTGCCTTGTGCGGATTACTGCTATTTGTAGCTCTGCCATTTCTACTAGCCGTAATTCTCTCTTTTACCAATCTCCGCCTCGGCTCACCGTTACCGCTCCAGTTTTTAGGATTGGAACAGTATCGGCGAGTTTGGCTAGATCCAAACTTTCGTCAGGCTCTACTCAATAATGGTTTGTTTGCGCTGGTGATGGTACCGATCCAAACAGCAATAGCCCTGGGACTGGCTCTGCTATTAAATCGTCCGCTCCCAGGGATGGCGATCTTCCGCACGATATTTTTTATGCCTGTAGTCTTTCCGATGGCTCTGGTAGCCGTAATCTGGACGATTATCTATGCCCCAAGTGCGAACGGAATGATGAATGCTGTTCTAGAGTCGATTACTTTTGGTCTATGGGAGCCACGAGACTTCCTCAACGATCCAGTCTTGGCATTACCTGCCATTATGCTGCTGTCCCTGTGGCAGGGAGTAGGGTTTCAGATGGTGATTATCCTCGCGGGGCTACAGTCTATTTCTGGTACCTTGTATGAGGCAGCAGCGATCGATGGTAGCAATCGGTGGAATCAGTTTCGCTATATTACCGTCCCACAACTGCGGAATACGCTGATTTTCGTAATGCTGGTTACTTCGGTACTCTCATTTCGGCTATTCGATCAGGTGCAAATCATGACCCAAGGTGGCCCCAATGGTGCTACGACAGTGATGTATGAAGCCGTCAAAGCCTCATTCGAGCAACAAAAGATGGCGAAAGGGTCAGCGATGACCGCGATCTTTTTTGCGATCGTATTAGTAATTACCTTGTTGCAAAGAG
>JAJAZF010000444.1 GCA_026785875.1 Chamaesiphon sp.
ATCTATGGGGAAACATTGCCGCATCTATGAAAATACTTACATAAAGCTGACGGAATTTTCGTGACAGATGGTCGCAATATGTGTGAGTATTGGCTCGATGGTATTAGAGGACAACAGCCAGCTTATAAAGTCACAGCGATCGATACCACAGGTGCTGGCGATGCTTTTGTCGCTGGGTTATTACATCAATTAGGATCGGGACAAACTGGTGCCGAAATAGTCCGCTATGCGGCAGCTGCTGGAGCTTTGACGACTCGCAAAGCTGGCGCGATCGATGCTCAACCTACCAATGCTGAAATTATCCAGTTTTTGACTGCATGTAGCGATCCTAAATGAGCAGGTTAATGTAGGGTGTGTTCGGCATCCGCCGTAACGCACCAGTAACCGATCCTACTCACATTTCCAGGAGATTGGGGGGATCGATCGAGTATTAATTAGTTGGGTTTCTCGATCCAAAACTTCCTCAACTTTGTGATAAATTTCCTGAGCTTCGGCTAGAGAATTACCGATACTTGTCAGTCCGACTTTGCCAAATTCTGATAGGTACCCCATCATGTGAAAGACAGTTCCTGTTTCGGTACTAGTATCAAAATGCAAACGGTGATGAGCAATAATATCCATCAGATCGTTAGGTAGTAAGCCTCGATATTGTGGGTGCTGGAGATTGTCTGAAGCAATATAATATTTGGGCTTACCCTGCTGACTATAAAACAAACCATCCTCCCATTGATAATAACCATTGGTGAGGAATTTCAGAGTCATGAATGGATGAGTCGTACCTCCCTTGCGGAGATTGATTTCGATCGCCTGTAAATCCCACCTACCATCAGCATTTGGCACTGCAATAAAGTCTACCCCAAACCGTTCGATCGCGCCTTTTGCGGCGAGATTTTTACCAATTGCTAGTCCCAAATCCTGAAGTTGACGGCGATAACCTTCTGCTGCGGGAAACTGACACCCGAGAAAGATTTGCCCGTCGGGGCCGCCTAAAATCTGATCGTGGGTGGAGAGGATTTCGACCGTTCCTAAGGGTGTAATGCACCCCTGAACGCTGGGAGATTGTTTTCCTTCTCCTTGGACAAAAGCTTCAACGATCGCCCCGAGATGACCGATTTTGGTTTGAAAGTTCGTCCAGGTTTCACCATGTCCCTGAAAACTCAGATCTGGGAAAGCTTGACTAATTGCCGCTACTCGCTGTGGATGATTAGTCGGATTACCCAAGCGGCGAAGATCGAGGATGGCATTACCTTCACCCGAAAAGCCTTCATTTAATTTGACAACTAGCCGCTGAAGATCGGGTTGTCGCTCCCACAAATCTGCCGCAACTTGGGCTAAATCTCGATCGTTAAAAACTAACTCACTCCCATCAGGATGGGGCAATCCACACTCAGCAAAAATCTGCCGACTACCCGCTTTTGTGCCCCAGTATAGTAAATCGGGATCGAGAGCATAGAGCGGGATGTCTAATTTTAGGGCGAGATCGCGTTCGATCGCGGTTGAATTGTAGCAGATCATCACCGATCGATCTGGTCGTAACGATCGCTTAATTCGATCGAGTAAGCGCGGACGATTGAGGATCTTTTGAGTCAGGGGTTGGAGCGAATAATCATCAGTTGAAAATAACAACAATCGTTCGCGGGCATGGGAAAAGGGAATCCCAGGTAACAGTTGGAGATAATAATCGATCGCGATCGGTGCTAATGGCACGGACGTAACGTAAACTAGCCGAGTGCGCGGATTTGACAACCTCATTAAGGCAAATAACAATCGCTCTTCATAATGAATATATCCCTCAACTTTGGCAAGTTCTCCCCGATCTAAACTCAACGATGGGATCGTTAAAATATCGAGATCGCTATCCATCTGAGCATCAAAACCATGCCATACACTTTGCAAGCGTGACTGCAATTGTTGAAATTCATCGTGTTTCGATCGAGACTCATCACCACCCAGCATCAGGTTAGATCTCCAGTTAATTAAAAAATGATTCACACATGGTTCGATTGACGAGGGGAGACATTCTTCAACGTCACCCAGAAGATTAAATTTCC
>JAJAZF010000445.1 GCA_026785875.1 Chamaesiphon sp.
ATCAACTATCAACTATCAACTATCAACTATCAACTAATTTAATGAGCGTCTTGCAACTCATAAAAATCAGGCGAAACATAATCCTTGCGGAGTGGATAGCCAACCCAATCCTCAGGCATCAATAACCGCTTGAGATTGGGATGTCCCTCATAGACAATCCCATACATATCAAAAGTTTCGCGTTCTTGCCAGTCCACAGTCCGCCAGATCCAATACACTGATGGTACGACTGGATTTTCGCGAGGTAAGAACACCTTTACTCTGACTTCCTCTGGTCGTACAGCATTATCACTGACCTTGGTTAAGTGATAAAAACTCACCAAATCGTCACCAGCCCCTGCATCATAACCACCCTGACACTGAAGATAGTTAAATCCATAAGCATACAGAGCCGTAGCCACAGGTAACAAAAACTGAGCTTCGACGCGGATGACCTCAACCCCCTGATTGTCAGTAGCTAAAGCCGTATGATCGATAAAGCCATTCTGAGTCAACCATTGAGATATTTTGCCCGCAGGGACGATGGGAGCCGCTGCGGGAGTAATTTCAACGGCTGGTTTAGTTTCTTCCTCAGCCACGTTCGACCTCCTGTTTTTGAGCGGTAACTAGTGGTGGCGTGACAGGTATTCCCATTGCTGCGGCGATTTCTGCTGGGGGATGGTCGTGAGTACCCGTCTGGAGATAGGCACCTGTCAAAATCGGCGATACGACTTTCATATTATGCGTCGTACTGTAATAACGGTGAGTTTGATTTAATTGACCCCGCTCCTGCATCGACTCGTTGGCGATTTTTTTCCGCAGTTTAATGATGGCATCCATCACTGCTTCGGGACGTGGGGGACAACCAGGGAGATAAATATCTACAGGGATGAGTTTATCGACACCGCGCACTGCTGTAGGCGAATCGGCACTAAACATCCCACCTGTAATCGTACACGCACCCATCGCGATGACGTACTTGGGTTCGGGCATCTGTTCGTAGAGACGTACCAATGCTGGAGCCATTTTCATGGTGATCGTACCAGCAGTAATCAGCAAATCTGCCTGACGAGTACTCGCACGCGGAATCAATCCAAATCGGTCGAAATCAAATCGAGAGCCGATCATCGCTGCCATTTCGATAAAACAGCAAGCCGTCCCAAATAGGAGGGGCCACAGACTCGATAGCCGCGACCAGTTATAGAGATCGTCTACCGTTGTCAAAATCACATTTTCCGACAAATCGGTCGTCACTTGCGGACGCTCGATCGGACTGGAAATCCGATCTAAACTATTGATATCATTAGGGGTCATGACCATTCTAAGGCTCCTTTGCGCCAAGCATAGACTAGCGCGATTACAAGAATTGCGATGAAAATGAGAGCTTCAATAAAAGCGAGTAAACCCAACTGACTAAATGCCACCGCCCACGGGTATAAGAATACTGTCTCTACGTCAAAGACGACAAAGATTAGGGCAAACATATAGTAACGAATATTAAACTGAATCCAGGCACCACCGATCGGCTCCATCCCCGATTCATAGGTCGTCCGACGTTCTGGACCACCACCACTGGGGCGAAGTAATTTAGATGCTGACAACGCTAAAATCGGCACTAGGCTACAAGTCAAGATGAAGCCGAGGAGATATTCATAACCATTAAGGACAAACACAGATTATTCATAGTTATGAAGGAATAACGATCGATCCCAGTCATCAAGCAGTTAACAACTCTACCCTCAAACCTCAATCCTCACAATGGTGATGAGGTCTGGCGGCGATCGCTAATTAGCTGCAT
>JAJAZF010000446.1 GCA_026785875.1 Chamaesiphon sp.
AGAGTAATCAAGTTCCGGCTCATAAACATGCAGGACAGTTACCTCTGTAACCTCATCTGCCAAAGGCTTCAAATAGTTTTCTAGAAACTCACAAATTTGAACGGCTGTAGGCGAAATATCGGCGGCAATTAAGACTTTCATGACATTCTAATCCTCAATTTAACCTATATTCGGGCTTGAAATTCCAGCGGTGCTGAACTAGAACTAATTATTGTTGGGGCACTCTACTATGTGGGTGAAGTAGACGTTATAGCCCCTCCAAAACATGACTCAATCTTCAATTTTTAACTGACGCTCGGCAATTTCTTGAGCATCGCGAAACTGACCGTTTTTGGTCGCCCAAATTAACGACAGCACCGCCAAAAAACCGATCGGGAGTAGCACCCACACCAACGACCACATAATCACCGTACCGTCACCAATTCCCAGCCAACTGCCCATGTGGGCTTGCTCTGGATGGGCTTGAGTCATCGCCAGCCATACTCCGATCATGATGCTACCTCCGCTGGGACGTTATCTTTCCATGCTCCCAGAGATTGAATATAGTCCGTCAAATCGGATAATTCCTGCTCTGAGAGATAGTCAAAGGAGGGCATAATCGAACTGGGATTGTACTGACGGGGATTGATAAAATGTGCGATCAGATAATCTCTGGCAGGTTGCCCGATATCTCGTCGCCAAATCCGCCCCTCATTGGAAAGATCTGGACCTTGCCGTCCGGTACCGAGCAGATGTGGCGTGTCATAGAAGTAGTCTCCTGCTTTAGAAACCCCATATGATGCCACCATGTTTTCATCTGCTTTGACATTTCGGACTTGCTGAGAATGGCAGTAGACGCAGCCTTCACGCGCATAGATTTTCCGACCTCTGGCTTCAGGTGCTGTGTAAGCTACCAAGCCCACGGTGGGCGCACGGGCGATATCCGATGCAAATCCTGGCGCAATTACCAGTCCGGTGAAGGCAAGTCCAAACAGAATCGATAAAACGATGACAATTGGAAAAACGCGAGTGTATCTCATATGTAACCTTAGATAGTGATGCTCTAGCTTTGAAGAGCATCGGGAGAAGTTGCGGTCAGAGCAGCCGGAGCATTGACAGTTTTGACAACATTAGTTACAAATAGAAACTGTCCTAGCAGTACGATCAAACCGCTAATCGCCCGAGCAACGTGATAAGGATAGCGATCGACCATCGTACCTTGGGGCGAATTTCCCGCTTCCCAGGCAGATCCCTCCACCCAACCACTAATTCCCATTGAGACGACATAGCCGACGATCCCTAACATAGTCAACCAAAAGTGCCATTCTGCCAGCGGACGCGAGTATTTGAGCTTGAGCGATCGTTCGATATAGAAGTAAGTAAAGGCAATCAATCCAGGTACGCCAAATCCCAAAAATCCCAAATGGACATGAGCGATCGTCATATTGGTAAAATGCAGTTTGGCATTTAGTGACATCACCGCTAAACCAGTCCCCCACAACGACGCGCCCACATAGCAAGCGTAAGCCATCAAACTAAATCGATAACCGATATCTCGCTTCATAATCGCCCATGTGCCCCAAGCTGTACCGCCAAAATTGACCATCGTGGCAAATGTCGGTACAAACATCGCGATTGAGGCTGTCACTGAAGCCGTCATCACCCACATCGGTACAGGCCCCCAGATCACGTGATGTCCACCATTCCACGGATAAAATGCTGCCAATGACCAAAACCCCACAAAGGAGACGATATGGCTGTACAGCGGCTTATTAACTTGCTTGGGCACGATGTAATAGAGCGTTGCTAGACCCAGGGTGGTCAACCAAATCCCAAACAGGTTATGGCTATAGAACCAATTAATGATGGCATCTTCAATCCCGCTAAACTTCGAGGCATTGCCCAAGGTGTAGTAGATCGGAAAGGGAATAATCGCCAGCAGAATATACCATAGCGATACATATACCCGTTGTTCCCGCCGCATTGTAATGGTGGAAAATAGGTTTCCGGCGATCGCAATCACCAACAGCCCGATAATCATATCAAAGGGAAAGGGAATTTCAGTATATTCTTTCCCCTTACTGTAGCCCATCAAAATTCCCAGACAGCCGCCCACGAGATTTAAGTTCCAAACCCATGCTGTGAGCGACCCCAATCGTTCTGAAAATAGGGGTGTTTGGGTCAGCCGAGGCACCATATAAAAGGTAGCTCCCAGATAACCCATACTCATGAAGCCGAATAGACCGATATTGGTGTGTACGGGACGCAGACGACCGTATGCCAGCATCGGGATACCCTGCAAAAATTCAGGATAAAACAGTTTCACTGCTTCGATCAGACCGATTAACATCGTCACTGACATCCAGAAGATGCCAGAGTAGAGCCAGATCCGAGTCGCACTGTCCGATCGATCCATCGGTCGCATGGAACTAGATTCAATAGAGTTGTTAGTAGCGACTAAATTATTACGATCTTGGAGCGAAGTCATAGACAAAGTTAAGTGAGTCCTACTCACCATGAACCGATCGAAATCTTTAAGTTTTTTAACAACTCTCTACAATTTAACAACTCGATCGGCGGGTTAGCCAATGACAATGCGTCAAAGTTTTTATTTCTACAGAGTTTCTTTAGGATTGAGAGCGGCAATCCGACCTGTGGTTGATGGGTTTTGACACTCCCGGCGATCGATCGCCGGAAGTGTCAGCTATCTCCAAAGGTCCGATCCCCTAAACCCGTACCGTCCGACTTCCTGCTGTCAATTGCTCCGAAGCCGGAGATTCCTGCGCCCCAGTCTGAGATCTTTGTGCCCGAAACATCCCAAATCGGCATAATCCCGCCCCAAAAGCCAACCGCATCAATAGAATCGTCGGGACTTCGCGCAGAGATTTAATAAATCCCGCTGCACCAAAACTTACCAAACCCTTGGGACGAGCGATCCCTTGCCAGATCGAATCCAACCACGAGGGAAGAGTTTGTTCTGTCCAATCTGCGGTAGTTACATTGCCCTCGACAAAGCCTGTTGCTGCCAGCAGCTCGGAAAAGCCTTCGATACTCGAAAAAGCCGGATGCGACCATTGATCCAAGAGTTGCTGCATTACAGGTTTTTCCCAATAATTTAGCGGAATTTGGCGATCGTCCCGCTGATTCCAGTCAGCGACAACCAGCACACCACCTGGCTTGAGTACCCGCATCAACTCTCTGGCGAAGACTGCTTTGTCGGGCATGTGGGGGCCAGCCTCGATCGACCACACCACATCAAAACTCGCGTCGGGAAACGATAATGCCATCGCATCATCCACCTGAAACCGCACATTCAGTTCTGGTGGCGTAAGCTGTTGGGCGCGTTGTACTTGCCCAGGACTGATCGTGATGCCCGTAACCGCAAATCCATAATCTCGTCCTAAAATCCGGCTGCTACCGCCAATCCCACAACCCACATCTAGCACCGTAGTCCCAGCAGGTAATCCGTCTAAACCACCCCAGCGCACCATCTCATGGACAAAATCAGCTTTAGCTGTCAAGAAATCTCGCTGTTGTGGCGGCGAACCATAATAACCTAAGTGAATATGTTCGCCCCAGTAAAACTCCAAAATTCCATCCTCTGTCCATTCATCATAGGAAGTAGCAACAGAATCCGAAGATTGATAAGGACGAGCCGTAGCCAGATACAGCGCAATCCCGATCGTTAGGATTGCCAGTGGAATTGCCAGCGCAAGCAGAAATAAATTCATCGAGATCGAGCCTCAAAATTTTTGGTAATTGAGAGATAAAAAATATCCCGATCTTCATCGTAATTACTTTATCTCTACAGCGATCGGTTGCAGTTGATATTCTTGCTCTGTTTTGATGGCTGCTTGCTCAAATGATGCAACAGATACCAATCGATCGGTAGCCGCATCCCACAGAATAAATTTGGCACAGTCGAGCATGTCAGCGATCCGCAGGGTTTTTACGTTCGAGAGCAAGTGGATGTTTTCGTTGTGACAAGCTTCGAGATGGTAGTTAGGGATTCGTTCGGACAGATGATGAATATTGTGATAACCAATGTCTGCGGTAAACCACTTCAAAATTGTTGGTAACTCTAAATAACTGCTACCCTCGATCGCACCTAATAGATAATCCCAATCTGCTGTTTTGTGAGCATAAGTACCTTCAAAAATATGCTGGATAAAGAACACATAGATGAAGATTGCCGCAGACAGAGTTAACAAGAGCGAGTAAACACTCACGAAGAAACCTGCTCCTAAGAAATGGCAAAGGATGATCGCTCCACCCAACACACAAATATTGTTAAGTAGCAAATCCCAGAACTCAGCCGCTGTCTGCCAATGTTTTGACTGATGATTAGCAACGATTTTTGATAAACCTGCGCCAGCATCTCGCTTGATACAAGTAAATAGCTCCTTCATCAGGTCGTAAATACCAAGAACTAATGTCAGTCTAGGCTGAATCGCCAGATAGAAAAACCCTCCAGGAATCGCCATCAATGGATGTCGCAGTAATTCATAAGACTGTCGATCGGCTAAACTTAGTTGAGAAAACTCATCAGTAGAAATAAAGTCGGCAACACCGCGATACCGCTCCCAATCTCCATTAGTTTTGTGGTGGTAGGCATGATCTCTCGCCCATGCGTAAGGGGGGATGGCATTGATGACACCCAGTACAAAACCCACACATCGATTGACTTTTTTTGAACTAAAGAGTGAATAATGTCCACAATCGTGCATTAAAGAAAAGCATCTCACTGAAAACAGTGCCATCAAAACTATAATCGGTGGTAAAAGCAAAATCGAAATTGGAGCGACTTTTACTGCTAAAACCCAGAGTAATATATAGGGAACAACAGTATTTAGAACCTGATAAGTTGCCCAAATATCGTTACTCTTCATGTACGGAGTTAGTACGAAATCTGATTTTTTAATCTGGGTTTCCATTGAATAAAATACTCTGATAAATAACTATAGTTAGGTGTAATTTTGACTCGATCTCGATCGCTCTAAAAAATAGTTAAGAGTAGACAGGGTATACTCTCGGTTAAAATTAGCGATCGCTGATGACAGGCACCATAACCTGCTACAAGCAGTCAAGGAGCAGTACCTGTAATTGCAGGTATGAGTATCAATGAGGACACTATTACTGACAACAACGATCGAACTAAAGTGCCAAAGTCGGCTTATTTAACCTGCGCTCGGATGAAGGAACCAGGTAAACACCATAACTTTCTAGGTGTAGTTACATAAGCGCGGCGAGTAAACACATCGTAATCATTGCGCTCGATCGAGTCTAAAATCTGTTGGTATAGTAACAAAGCTGCCCACACAGGCCAACGCACGTCAGGGCTGAGACGACTAATCCCACTTTCAGCTTGCTGATAGTATTTCCGAGCGCGTTGGATCTGAAACTTCATCAACGCTCTCCAATTATCATTGACAACCTGATTGAGCAAGTCTTGCTCGGTATAGTTGAATAGTGCCAACTCATCCAAAGGCAAATAAATCCTCCCCCGCTCGGCATCCTCGCCCACATCCCTAAGAATATTAGTCAACTGTTTACCAATTCCTAAAGCCACAGCTTGCTCCATCGGAATCTCGATGTTATGACAATTCCAGGGGGCGGTAAATTGACTTTCATCAATGCCCACGATCGCATTAGACATCAGTCCCACCGTACCAGCGACTCGATAACAGTAGAGTGACAATTCCTCAAAGCTGTTGTAGCGATTTTTCCGTAGATCCATCCGCTGTCCAGTTACCATATCGCGAAAAGGTTGAATCTCCAGGTCGGGAAATCTGGCGATCGTATCGACCAATGCTACATCATAACTATCTGTCGGAATACCCCTAAACATCCCTTCCAACTGAGCTTCCCAGCGATCGAGTGTAGCTGGAGTCGTCTCATCTGCATCCGCCCCATCCACCAATTCATCGGTATTCCGACACCAGGCATAAATTGCCCAAATCGCCCGCCGCTTGGGGACTGACATCAATAATGTTGCCAAATAAAAGGTTTTGCCATATTCAGCAGTTATTTGACGACAGAGTTCATAGGATTCCTCAGTTGATGTTGGCATTGTCACGATCTGTAGGGACTTTTCCAGTTGCAGCATTTGCAGAGACTAGGGACTAGGGGACAGAGATTAGTTAGGTGTTAGGGCTTGGGTGTCAGGGATTAGGGACTGTAGGAGCACTAATAAGTGGAGGCTATCCCAATGTGATGATGCGACCGGCGATCGCTAGTCACTAATTGGTCTATCCCCAATCCCCGATCCCCTCTACCCTAAACCGCAGTAGCTAGTGATTTTGCGACTGTGGGCTGATAATTGGCGATCTCCTGTGCTGCAAGCTTACCAGAAAGTACCGCACCTTCCATACTCCCAAGATACTCTTGCATCGTATAGCTACCAGCAAGAAAGAAATTGGAAATCGGCGTAGATTGGCTCGGTCGGCAATCTTGTCGCCCTGGAGATGCAGTATAAACCGATCGAGGTGTCTTAACTACTTTAGATTTACGTAATTTAGCAGGACTATCGCCAGTCAAATGCTGTGGGAACAAGCGTTCTAGTTCGGTCATGGTCGCCGCCACGATCTCGTCGTCGGATTTGTCGATCCAATCTTTGGCTGGGGCAATAATCAGTTCTAGCATCGATCGATCTGGGTCTTCATACTCCTTGCAAGCTACGCTCATATCAGCATAGACACTCAGAATATCCGATCTCGAAAATAGCAGATGATCGATATCAGTCAACTTGCGATCGAACCAAAGGTGCAGGTTAATCACTGGCACACCTTCCAATTCCTGCATTTTCTCAAAGAACTCAATCTTCCGCCACGGTTCGGGCATGAGTATCTTGATGACATCTACAGGCATCGCCGACACATAGGCATCAGCCACCACGATTTCATCCGACTGACCATTAATTCCCCGCATCACAAAATGCTTGACCGTACCATCATCATTCAGCACGATTTGTTTGAGTGGCTTCTCCATCCGAATTTCGCCACCACGGGCTTCAAAATGCTCCACAATAGGCTGACACAATCGTTCGGTCGGCGACCCATCTAAAAAGGCGATTTTGGAGCCATAGCGTTCCTTGAGAAACTTGTTGATCGCAGTCAATGGAATCGTTGCCGATACATCTTCAGGATTGATAAAAGTTAAAGCTTTAGATGCTGCTACAAAGATATCCGAATTAACTCGATCGTCAATTCCCTGCCGTCGCAGCCATTCTAACAAGCTGTACTTGTCCATATCTTCGACATACTTGCGTCCTCGCAAGACTGCTGGCCACAAGCCGAGGGCAAACTTGATTTTTTGCTCCCAAGTGAGCATGTCATTATTTTTCAGGATTGAAACAATGACGTTAAAAGGTGCTGGGATGTCTGGCACGCTGAAATATGAGTACTTACCTGGCTTCTCTGGCTGATTGAAGATCAGAGCGTGTTCTTTCCATTGCAAGTGGTCTTCAATTCCCAGCTCCTTCATCAACTGGAGCATGTTGGGGTAAGCCCCAAAGAAAGCATGGAGTCCAGTTTCATACCAGTCGCCATCCTCATCCTTCCAAGCCGCAACTAAGCCGCCCAACACATCCCGACTCTCAAACAAGATGGGGGTATGTCCGGCATCTGACAAATATTTAGCACAAGCTAGTCCGGCTAAACCTGCTCCTGCAATGGCTACACGCATTTATTCCTACTACCCCTATACGATCGACGTTCTAATCAATACTCTACCAAATTTAATTATATTTGCA
>JAJAZF010000447.1 GCA_026785875.1 Chamaesiphon sp.
ATGTTTATTTACCGTGAATAAACAAGAATTATAGACATATATCCGATCGCTGGAGTGTCGAACTATAGGTATCTACCAATCTAGATCGGCTAGATCGGGGGTTCGCATTAGAATAAATGCTACACTAATTATATAAATTTCATTCGATCTTCAATGGTGAAATTATCTGTCATTCAGCTAGGGATCGCGACAGTGTTCATCGGAGTATTAGTGCCGATTCCAGGACTGTGCCACAGCCTAAATCGAACAGAGATGACACAATATCCTCATTCGAGCCTGTTGGCTCAAGTAGCTAGTTATCGTCCCTTAGTAGACGCAGCCAAGCAAGAAGAGCAATTAGCATTCCAGGCGGCTGATAACTTTTTTGCTGCATTAGAGCAATTTCAGAACGCACCTAATCGCGATCGAGCAATTAAACTTACTAACGTTCTCATCCAAACATCAGGACAAGCAGCCGTTCATCTTCAGCGGGGTAGTGAGTTGGGACTACAAAGCCTTCCCTACTATGCAGCCGATCCATCAGCCCAAACCGCATTGGACACCGTATATCGGATCCAGGGGGAACTGGCTCAGATTTATCGGAGCTACAATCAACTTTCCAAGCAGACTCGAAGTGCCATTCAAGCTAGTGATGGAGCTAAAGTAAATAGGTTAGGGACTAAATTTGCCATGCTCAACGAAAAAAACACACAGTTGATTCAAATGAGCCAACAAGTTACTCAAGCTTACATCAATCGTAGCAATGCAGTGAATGCTCAATTAATCAACAATTTGAATGTACAAATGAGGAATGGCATCATTCAAAGAGGTCAAGCAACAAAATGTATGGTGTCCAATTTACCGTATGGTTCACCAGCACAAGTTGCGAGTAATGCTAGTGGCTATTGTAATTCACCTTAGCTCGATCGATAGATTAAACATATTTAAAATTCAAACATTTTAAATAGAATTGCGATCGATGAATAATATCTGCCAACATGTTACATTTAAAAAGATCAAGCCGATCTTTCGATCGATTCATCAGTGGCTAAATTACCAGACCCTGCGATTTCCAATATTTTCACACTGCAACGCAGCCTAGTTGAATGCCTTGACTCCTGTACGGCAATGGAATTTAGCTTATTTCAGCAAATCGGTGAAACAGCCGAAACATTGCCAGAACTTGAAGAACTCCAGAATATCAGAGAGCGGTTGGTATCATCCTGTTCTCGGTTACACAACTTGCTCATGAGAATATACCAATCTCAACCAATTGCTCCAGATGATATGCTAAATTTATTAGATAGATCGCTCTCCCAAACGCAAGCATCGCTGGATGTAAGTATCGCTAGTTTGCTAGATATTCAACGTAATTGGAATTAGTCATGAATAACGAGTTTAAAATTCCCGATCCTGAAACTAGAGCCAGAGATATTGCTAACTTGAGAGCAGCCTGTCGTCAGTTAGATCTAACAAACTTACTGTTAGATGAGGCGATTGCCGTAGCTGATGCTCATTTACTCGAACAACGCAGCACGCGACGATCCAAGTCTAATTATCTACCTACACAGAGCGAGAGCTGAAGATCGTGGTTGTACGGGTAATTTATGAGCGAAGATGTTAAGACACCAAACAATTGTGTTAAAACAGAAGTTTGCCCAATTGCGAACTACCAGCTCGATCCCTATGGCTTCAAATGACCGAGACACCATTCGCATCCGTGGTGCAAAACAGCATAATCTCAAGAATATTAGTTTAGAGCTACCGCGCGATCGATTGATCGTGTTTACGGGAGTGTCTGGTTCGGGCAAATCGTCCCTAGCCTTCGATACGATCTTTGCCGAGGGACAACGGCGGTATGTGGAGTCGCTGAGTGCCTATGCGCGGCAATTCCTGGGACAATTGGATAAGCCGGATGTAGACGCGATCGAGGGTTTGAGTCCAGCGATCTCGATCGATCAAAAGTCTACTTCTAATAATCCGCGCTCGACTGTCGGGACTGTAACCGAAATTTATGATTACTTTCGGTTACTATTTGGACGTGCTGGTACTCCTCATTGTCCGCAATGCGATCGATCGATCGCACCGCAAACGATCGATGAAATGAGCGACAGGATTCGCAATCTCCCCGAGCGAACTAAGTTTCAGATCCTAGCACCGATCGTCCGAGGTAAAAAAGGTACTCATCAAAAGGTATTATCTAGCCTCGCATCTGAAGGATTCGTGCGGGTGCGTGTGGATGGGGAAATTCGTGAATTAGCCGATCGAATTGTCCTAGATAAAAATCAATATCATACGGTAGAAATTGTCGTCGATCGATTGGTTAATAAGGAAGGGATCGAATCGCGCTTATCAGATTCTCTGACTACTTGTTTGCGTCATGGCGATGGCATTGCCAATATTTCACTAATTACCGACGAAGGTGCAGAAGTTAATCCAGATCTACCTTCAGAATTAGTCTTTTCTGAGAAATTTGCTTGTCCCGAACACGGTGCAGTAATGGAAGAATTATCACCGCGATTATTCTCTTTTAACTCGCCCTATGGTGCTTGTACGGCTTGTCATGGGATTGGTAGTTCGCGGACATTTGACCCAACATTAATTATTCCCGATCCACAAGCTGCGGTCTATCATGCGATCGCACCTTGGTCGGAAAAAGATAATTCCTATTATTTATCCCTATTATATAGTTTAGGACAAGCCGCCGGATTTGCATTAGACATACCGTGGAATAAACTCACTCCCGAACAGCAAGGATTAATTTTATTCGGTCGAGATGAACCGATTTGGATGGAAGATTTAGATGCCCATCGCAAGTTTAAGGGCGTAGTAAAAATACTCGACAGACAATATAATGATGCCTCGGAACTGCAAAAACAAAAGCTCGAACAATACCTCACCAATCAACCCTGTGAAGCTTGCGGCGGTAATCGCTTAAAAGCTGAAGCTCAATCGGTAAAACTCGGACAGTATGGCATCCTTGATTTTACCAGTGTGGCGATCAATGAATGTTTGGATCGACTCGATCGATTAGAACTCACTCCTAAGCAGACTAAAATTGGCGAATTAGTACTCAAAGAGATCGTTGCGAGACTGCAATTTTTACTCAATGTTGGTCTAGATTATCTCACACTCGATCGAGCCGCGATGACCCTATCCGGTGGTGAAGCACAACGAATTCGCCTCGCTACCCAAATCGGTTCGGGTTTGACAGGAGTATTATACGTCCTCGACGAACCGAGTATTGGTTTGCATCAGCGAGACAACGGACGACTATTACAAACCCTCACCAAATTGCGCGACTTGGGGAATACCCTCATTGTCGTCGAACATGATGAGGATACCATCCGCGCCGCCGATCATCTCGTCGATATCGGCCCAGGTGCGGGCATACATGGTGGTAATATCGTAGTCGAGGGAGATTTGAACGCGCTCCTGACTGCGGAAGATTCGATTACAGGTGCGTATTTATCGGGGCGCGTGGGAATTAAGACACCAGCCGAACGTCGAGAGGGCAATGGGCGGAGTTTGGTGCTCAAAAATGCCAACCGGAATAACCTCAAACACCTCGATGTCGAGTTTCCGTTAGGTAAACTCGTCGCAATTACAGGAGTGTCTGGTTCGGGAAAATCCACCCTCGTTAACGAACTCCTGCACCCCGCACTCCAACACCATCTCACCAGACGGGTACCATTCCCCAAAGATGTCGATGAATTGAAAGGGATAAATGCGATCGATAAAGTAATTATCATCGATCAATCGCCGATCGGTCGCACCCCGCGATCGAATCCCGTCACCTACACGGGCGTATTCGACACCATCCGCGAAGTCTTCACCCAAACCATCGAAGCCAAAACACGCGGCTATAAAGCGGGACAATTTTCCTTCAACGTCAAAGGCGGACGCTGCGAAGCCTGTAGCGGACAAGGGGTAAACATCATCGAGATGAACTTCCTCCCCGATGTCTACGTCCAATGCGATGTCTGTAAAGGCGAACGCTACAATCGCGAAACCCTCCAAGTTAAATATAAGGGTAAATCGATCGCCGATGTCCTAAATATGACCGTCGAAGAAGGATTAGAATTCTTCCAAAATATCCCCCGCGCCGCTACCCGCCTCCAAACCCTCGTCGATGTTGGTTTGGGTTACGTCAAACTCGGACAAACCGCCCCCACCCTCTCCGGCGGCGAAGCCCAACGCGTCAAACTAGCCACCGAACTCTCCAAACGCGCCACCGGAA
>JAJAZF010000448.1 GCA_026785875.1 Chamaesiphon sp.
AAAAGACACCGCAATTTATTACGGTGTCTATCCAAGTAAGATATTTACAGAATATTAACTAGTCGTCGGACATTACTTAAACTTACGCTTTGGTGCTAGCTTTTAGTTTCTTTCTCATGCGGAATGCTGCTGTACCACCGATGATGGAACCGATGACGGTAAAGGGTTCGGGAACTGCGACTACTGCCCCAAAACTTGCTGCTCCGCCGTTAGAGAATGAGGACAAGTAGCTCAAGTCACCGTCAATGGCACTAAACACTCGATTGGCAGTACCAGAAGATGTTGTTGTATCTGCCTCAAATTGGAACGTAACCGCGTTGACTTTATCAAAATTAAAAATGGCAGCTCCACTTGAGTCGTTCTCAAGTTGATCGACACCCCGCCCTGAAAAAAGATAGCTAGTCGCATTTTGTGAAAAAGTTAATGCTGAACTCGTGTTACCACCAAGTTGATAACTGACCAAGCCACTATTTTTGGCGATGCGGACGGCTTCCTTTTGGGCAGGCTCCCCATCTACGTCATAGACTAAAAAGCGAAAATTTGCTGGAGCAATGGCGGTTGTATAATTGGAGCCAGTATTAAAAAATTCGATCTGGTAGGTCAGTCCGCCCTTACCAGTTCTGTTAGCTCCAATGTCATATTTGAATCCTAAATCGGCAGCAGGTTCGCCAGCGGCTGTAGAGTAATTCGGGAGATGACCGCTAAAGGTGTAATCGGTTCCAGTACCACCAGGTGCAGCACCAGTGAAAGGCGTAGCAGTGACCTTTGCATCAATACCTGTAGCCACAGATGCGAAACGGACGATACGGCTGCTAATTCCAGGCCCAAGTGCTCCAGTAGTGTAGGTGAAATCTGATGCTTCGACTGGATTGTTGAATTTCAGGTTGACAGCAGCAGCTTTATCGGCTTGGCTTGCAGTAGACACCGCAGCTAGAGTCAGTGCACCTGCTAGGGTCAGGCTAGTATTGCGACAAAGCGATTGAAAAGAGTTTGTTTTCACTTAGCGGGGATATGTATGTTTGGTGAGCTGTATCAATAATGATTGAACTAAGCTATTGCACTTACGAATATTGAAATACTCTCAGCGTAACTAAGCCAAATCACTTAATACTCCCACTGATATTACCTATCAAAAGAGATATCCAAAAGCTAGGAATCCGTACTTGCTCGATCGCAAAGCTTGGAGTAAAATAGAAGGCTATCATAAAAGTATCTAAAATCAACTAAACCGAGTCAGAGATAGTTGATGTAGCTCGATCGCTCTGTGAGAGCAGATTTGGAGCAAAGAGAGCAAGTCGAGCCAGACTAGAAAGAGTCCTAAATCGCTGGAATCGATCGCGGAGCGTCTCCCTCGGAGAATCGGGCTACCCTGAAAAAATTGAGCTGAGATCCAGCATGAACCCAGGCAAAACATCTTCCCCACTTAGATTAATCGGAGACTCCAAGATTTCTACTTCCTGCCCTAATCGATAAACTTCGACTTGTTGCTGTTGGGGGTTAATCAGCCACCCTAGGCGGACACCATTCGATCGATATTCCGCCATCTTTTCTCTAAGAGTTTTAAGACTATCACTTGTCGATCGTAGTTCAATGACAAAATCGGGGACTACTTTGGGAAAGGCAACACCAGCAGGGATATTTGCTAGTTTAGATTTTTCGATCCAAGTGACATCGGGCGATTTGACTGCTCCGTTGGGGAGAGTAAAGCCGCCAGATGAGTCAAATGCTCGACCCATCTTACTTTGGCGGTTCCAAATATCGATATCAGTCGCTAAGTTTAAATTTCGCTCCGAACTTTCCCATCCCGCAGGTGCCATTGTAATTAATTCTCCATTCGCGGTTAGCTCCAGTCGCAGTTCTGGGTTATCTTGGCATAGTTTCTCGAATTCTGCGTGAGTAACCCGAAGAGTAATGCTGTGAATGTCTAGTAAAAATGGTTTGGTTGCTAATGACTGCATAAACTTAGTGTAGGTTGAGGTGATTTAAGTAACTAGGTACAAATATTTATGAGCTGGAGATTACCTGAAACCTAGATTGGGCGGGTTCCCCGCCCAGTGACAGTGCCCACCCTACGCTACTACGTTAATAAGAAAATTGAGCCGAGATCGATCGTGAAACCGGGCAAAACATCTTCCCCACTCAAGACAGTAGGCGATGCCAAGATTTCTACTTCCTGCCCTAACCGATAGATCTCTACTTGGTGCTGTTGGGGGTCAATTAACCACCCCAGGCGGACACCATTCGATCGATACTCTTCCATCTTCTGGCGTAGAGTCTTGAGACTGTCACTTTTAGATCGTAGTTCAATGACAAAATCGGGGACTAGCTCAGGAAAAGTAATTCCACGTGGAATTTCATCGGCTTTTGGTTTCCCAATCCATGTGACATCAGGCGATCTGATGGCTCCATTGGGCAGGGTAAAGCCACCAGATGAGTCAAAAGCTCTTCCCGATCTAGTTTGACGATTCCAAGCCCAAACCTCCCCGAACAAGTCTCCATTTTTCTCTGAGCTTTCTAGCGCGACTGGTACCATTGTTATCAGTTCTCCATTAGCTGTTAGCTCTAGTCGCAGTTCTGGGTTATCTTGGCATAATTTCTCAAACTCTTCGTGAGTAACCCGAAGAGTAATGCTGTGAATATCTAGTAAGAATGGTTTGGTTGCTAATGACTGCATAAACTTATTCCGAACTGACGTTATTTAAATATTCTAAAACCCTGCGATCGATTCATACAGATCGGGTAGATCGTTTTCGATCAAGATCATGTCTTTGGCTTGACGATGTTCGGGGCTAGTCAGATAAGCAAGTGCCGCATCGCGGTTGGGAAATTCCATCAACTTGTCGGGAGATAACCCACCTTCGATCAGTCCGGCTTTGAGAGCTTCTTTATTAGTTTCCCCAATCACCAGTGCCAGATCGCAAATCGAGGCAGCTTTGAGCGCAACCTGACGGTTTTCCTCACCTTGAATATCGCCGAGTTCTACCATACCGGGTGTCATCAGGATTTTGCGTCCGCCTTCGAGGACTTCGAGGACTTCTAGAGCAGAAGCAAACCCGATCGGGTTAGAGTTGTAGGAGTCATCGAGGATGAAACCATCGCCGTTTTTGCGGAGATTGAGGCGGCTATTGGCAGGTTCGATATTATAAATTGCGGCGATGACATAATCGGGATCTTTGCCGAGCGCACAAGCCATCGTAAACGCACCGACGAGATTGGAGAGCATCGGGACTCCCAGCAATTTGGTAAACCCTGGATATTCTTGGTTTTGCCAATGAATAGTAAAAGTAGTACCGTCCATACTAGCCTTAATATCTGACATCCAGCAGTCGAGGTGTCCGATGTCTGGCTCTAGCCCGTAGAGGAGGGTAGTAGCTTTGGGATATTCAGTTGCCATTTTCCGCGCGCCAGGATTGTCACCATTACAGACTAATAATCCATCGGGGCGAATGGCTTGGGCGAGTTCGCATTTAGCCTTATAGATATTTTCCGCACCACCAAAGCGTTCGAGGTGCATCACGCCGACAGCGGTGACTAATCCGGCATTCGGTGGAGTGAAACGGCACAATTTCGCGATCGATCCAATTTGATACGCGCCCATTTCGATGATGGCGAGTTCCTGCTGGGGCTTGAGATTTTCCCGAATTTGGCGGGTGATACCCATCTCGGTATTGATACTACCAGGAGTCCAAAAAGTCGGCTCGATCGCTTCTAAGATACTCCCTAAGATGGCTTTGGTACTAGTTTTACCATAACTACCAGTGATGCCGATCGTGTAGGGCTGATAGTCGGCGAGGATGTCTTTAGCTTCTTGGAGAAATACCTGTTGTTTCTTGAGTTCATTCGGCCACAAAATGGCATTGGCGATCGCAATCCAGATCGGGGCAGATTGAATCAAGCCAACTGCAACCAGCCAATATACATATATACTGTCTCCAGCACCTACAGCATAAGTACCAGAGATGATGAGGATAGTTGCGATCGAGTACAAGCCCAGAGCTAGATCATAAATCGCCGTCGCTCGATCGGTCATATTTAGCTTGATTTTACCCACCTTGCGCGGATCTTCTTCTTGGAAACCGACGAAGACTAACACCGCTGCGGCAACCAGACAAATTACCAAGCAAATAAACATATCCCCCCCACTTGCAAATCTACTCAATGCGGCGGCTGTGAGGGCGATGATGGTGCCTTTTTTGTCAAAAGTACGTTTTTCGAGGAACCAATCTTTAAATCGTGTGCTGTTGTATTCTTCCTGCTGGAAGTAGCGCAAATATCTCAATCCTCGGCGGGTGAAAAAGATAATTGTGGCAGCGGAGATGATGATAAGGCAGATAGCAGTAAGCATTTGGGGGCGTGGTGGGAATAAGGATCTGTAGGGGTGGGTTTATGCTACTAATTTCGGTTGTAACAGAGATTTCAGTCAAACCCGCCCACCTTAGAGTTATTTGACTTAGGTTGAGAGCTTTACCCCCCCAACCCCCCCTTATAAAGCGGATGCGCGTACTGTTCGGGTTCCCCGACAGTTTAGCGCACCAAGCAGGGGGGACTTTTGCCCCCTCCCCTTTCCAAGGGGAGGGTTGGGGTGGGGTAAAAGACTACACATCTACTCAAACAAACTTAGCGATTCTCCTGAGGGAGAGGCTACGCCAACGAGAGAGGGCTGGGGTAGGATAAAAAGCTGTACCGATCTATTAAGATTTAGAGTTAAATAAGACAATTAGCACGATCGCTACAATCGGAATGACGGCGAGTAAGATGAGAGTAATCATGGCTGCGATTGGTTACTAGGTAATTGTGCGAGAAACTTCTCTATATAATAGGAGCAAAGGTGAGAGCCTTCGGCTTGAAACATGAAGTGATCGCGGTTGGGGATGGTAATTAGTTCGGAGTTGGCAAACAGACTGTGATAGCGATGCCCCATTTCTACAGGGGTTTCGGTGTCGGCTTCACCCCAGAGCAACAGCACTGGGAGCGGGATTTGTCGAGCAATTTCGGTGAGATCTTCGCTGACGGTTTTGACGAGGGTGCCTCGGAGTGCGCCAGCGTTGAGATAGTCGCGAGAACCGTATTTTTGGCTATGCCAAGTTAGGAGTTCGTCACGATAGAGGGGCGAAATTTTGAACGTATTTCGGATCGTGCGTACCCATTGACTGCGAAAGGATTGGTTGGCGGTACGCTGACGTTGTAAGCCGCCGGAATTAATCAATGTGATGGAGCGGACTTTTTGGGGATATTTGTGAGCGAGACGGATTGAGACTCTCCCACCAAAGGAATGTCCCAATAGATCGGCAGATTCGATCCCTTCTGCTGCCAAATACTCGTAAATTCGATCGGCATACTGGTTGGTATCCCAATCTTGCGGCGGTGGTGGAGATTTGCCAAAACCAGGTAGATCGATAATGTGGACATTCGATCGAGTTGCGAGTAATTCTCCCATCGGTTGGAGGGATTGGAGATTTTGCCCCCAGCCGTGGAGCATGATTAGGGGGTGACTATTATTGCCTAGTTGGACGGTGTTTAATTGCACTTGAGCCATTACGCGCACTTTTGCCTGTTTATCAGCTTAAAGTAGCATCGATCGGTACCGACATAAAGCGGAATTTTGCTAAAGATGACAGAATTGGGTCTAAATATGGGTA
>JAJAZF010000449.1 GCA_026785875.1 Chamaesiphon sp.
GTTGTAGTTGACAAAACTGTAGAAACTGCCTTGCGATCGCAGCTAGACCGTGCAGAACAACTGCAAGTGAGAGTTGATAACGCTCCAGTTCACCAAATTATCAATGGTAAAATCAATAAACTGCGGATCGCTGGACGAGGTGTGTGGGTGAGCAAGGATCTACGGATTGATGCCGTAGAAGTGGAAACCGATCCGATTGCGGTGAATCTCAAAGCAATTCAAGCAGATGGACAAAACCCGCGATCTTCATCCCTTCAACAGCCGATTCAGGCGGGGTTGAAATTGAAGTTTAATGAAGCAGATCTAAATAATTTCTTAAAGTCGCCTGAATCGATCGCCCAGCTTCAAAAGATGACTACTAGTACTATCGGTGGTGCTGCTGCTGCAAGTCTCAACAAGGATTATCAAATTACCAATCCTCAAGTGAAATTTTTAGGCAATAATCGACTGGGACTTAAAGCCGATTTAAAAGATCCTAACTCGGCAGAAACACTCACTGTCAATCTCGAAACTGGAATTAGTGTCGTCGGTGGACGAACAGTTCAACTAGTAGCACCCACAGCCACTGTTGGAGGTACTCCAGTCCCACCATTTTTATTAGCTGGCTTGACTACCGGAATCATCGGTCGGTTCAATGTAGATGGATTAGAAGATCGCGGTCTGAGTGCCCGAATTCTCCAGTTCAAAGTCAATCCCCAGGAGCTAGAACTGGCAGCTTTTGTAAGGATATCTGGTAATAAGCAGTAATCTTATTGATGCTGACTTGGTGCGATTCGATGTCAGCCCAACTGTTGACTGGGGGATATCGATCGGTACCGAATTGATGTTCTACCAGTTAAACTATTAGGGGAGTAGGTTGACAACAGCAGGTCGAATATAAGAGCACTTACCAGTTGCTAGTTATCAGATCTTGTTTGCCTTGTCTCGTTCGCGTTGGCGGAAGCCTGCCGTTAGGCATAGCGTGGGCTGTGCTCAATCGAGGATCTCAAAACATTATTTTCTGAATAACTTTTACTGTTTACTGGTTCTAACGATCTATAGGAATTTTAATTATGGAAGATCGAAAGTCTAGATCTAAAAGCGTAGTTGCTACCATCTCAGCCCTAGCTGTCGGCGCAACTATTGTCGGTGGTGGGTTAGCATGGTTGACGATCGAAAATAACCGCCCTCAATCGAATACACCTAGCAAGATTAGTTCTCCCGCTCCAGTCACGGTAGATCCTGCTCGGATTAATCCGCAGACAGTACCGATCGCGATAGCACCTAACCCGGCTGTTGTCCCCCCTGTCACATCAAAAATTCCCCCAGTCGTTCCAAAGACAACGCCAACAACACCATCGATCGCTCAAAAGCCGGAAAATACTGTTAAAATTTGGCGGCTAGATGACGATGGTAAAAAAACAGTTCTAGTTCCCCAAGAACGTCAGGATAGTGAAGCCAGTAGCTCAGATCCAGAAGTACGCGTCAACAGATCGCTCTCTAGTTTGGTCGCTTCAGCAGGTAAACCAGATGGGAAGTTGACTTCCACAATTCCGGTGGGGACTAAGCTACTGAGTGCCAAAATTCTCGCAGATGGTGTCCATGTCGATTTATCGAAAGAGTTTACCCAAGGATTTGGCGCGACTTCGATGATTGGGAGATTAGGTCAAGTCGTCTATACCGCTACATCTCAAAATCCCGATGCCCCTGTCTGGATTACAGTCGAAGGTAAGAAGTTGGAAGTCCTCGGCGATGTTGGTGTGGAAATCAGACAACCAATTACGCGTCAAACTTACGACCAAGATTTCCCGATTAATCCAGGTGCATCCA
>JAJAZF010000450.1 GCA_026785875.1 Chamaesiphon sp.
CTACAGATCCATAAATTCTTACACAATACATTTCATATATGAGTCGTAGGGGCGGGTGTCTTGTCTCGCTAAACCGTCGGGGAACCCGACGAGCGCGAGCCGCTTTATGCTAGCTAATATCGATTTTACTATTCAACATCAAACGAACCCGCCCTCCCCACCAGAAGATCCCAAATGGGTTCTATAGGGGTGCCCCTGGGTACCCTCAGATCTCTGCTTTTACTAATATTGGTGCAAGATGTGAGTATTTAAAAACCACCAGATGCAAATTACCTATAGTCCCGCATATACGATCGTCCCCACCTATGAATGTTTCAATCGCTGTAGTTACTGCAACTTTCGCGTCGATCCTGGCGTAGAGAATTGGATGACACTCGATCGAGCCACCGCAATTCTCACCGCTCTTCAAGGTACAGGGATCTGCGAAATATTGCTCCTAAGTGGTGAAGTTCACCCCCAATCTTCACGCCGAAAAGCTTGGCTCGATCGCATCTATCATCTGTGCAACCTAGCTCTCGATCTGGGATTTTTGCCACATACTAATGCTGGTCCTCTCAGCTTAGTAGAAATGGAAAAATTAGCGCAGGTTAATGTCTCAATGGGATTGATGTTAGAATCGCTAGATCCGGCTTTACTTGAAGGAGTTCATCGTCATGCTCCGAGCAAAATACCAGCAATTAGACTCGAACAACTAAATTGGGCTGGTAAATTAAAAATTCCATTTACAACAGGATTATTATTAGGGATCGGTGAATCAGAAGATGATTGGGAAATTAGCCTCCAAGCGATCGCAGATATTCATACCCGCTGGGGACATATTCAGGAAGTAATCTTACAACCATATAGTCCAGGTAGCCAGGAAAGTCTCGCTGGATTAGGCTTTGATATCTCTAAATTACCCAAAGTAATTCAGTTAGCAAGACAGATATTACCTGCGGATATTACCATCCAAATTCCACCAAATTTAATTCCCAATCCCGATTTATTATTAACTTGTTTAGCTGCGGGTGCAAGAGATTTAGGCGGGATTGTTCCTAAAGATGAAGTAAATCCCGACTACCATCATTTACAGCTAGCAAACTTGAGTGTGTTACTTGCTAATGCTGGCTATGAATTACAGCCCCGATTACCAGTTTATCCAAATAGAGAACATTATTTATCCGAGCGATTACAAGAATCGATTCAACATCAGCGTCAATCGATCCTCGAATGGAATGCGATCGATAAGTTCCTAGACTAAAATCTCTATTAGCAGTGAATTATCTATTAAATACTGCGCTTCCCAGAACTATGATAATAATCAATCTTTGTCAGAATCTCTGCCCAGCCAATGCCCGCTAAAGTTGGTAAGACTAAATGTGCTCGTGCTAATCGTGCGTAGGGGCCGATGCCTAATACCCACATCTGGGCGGCTAAAGCTGCGGCGACACCTGCGGGAGCATCTTCGACGACCAGACAATTAGCAGGGGGAATCGCCAATGCCTCAGCGGCATATAGAAAGACATCTGGAGCAGGTTTGAGATGAGGTACACTGTGACCGTCAGCCATGAAATGGAAGAAATGTCTAATCCCTAAGCGGTTCAGGACTAACTGGGCATTTTTACTCGAAGATCCGAGGGCAATTTTCACGCCAGCAGTATCTAGTTCTACTAGTAGGTTGCCAATACCTGGCAGGAGATGCTCGCTGTTGAGTTCATCAATTAGTTCCAGATAGTAATCGTTTTTACGCTTTAATAGCAGTTGCTGTTGGATCGGATCGATATCACGATCGCTCAAGCTCAACAGATAACCCAGTGCATCCTCCCGATTTAGTCCCAACATTGCTCGATCGTGAGTCAACTTGTCAAAGGGAATTTCCTCTTCATCGGCTAGTTGTTGCCATGAAAGGTAATGGAAGTAGACTGTATTAGTAATCACGCCATCAAGGTCGAAGATGACTGCTGCGATCTGCCGATTGCGCTCCAGTTTATCCATAGCTATTTGATGTCGATCGACTAGTGCCTCCTCATTATGCCTTGAGATTGTCCAGTCCGTCTCATCTGACGGCTCCACTCGATCGTCAAATACGATCCTGCTTACCCCACAACGGGGACATATGGGCTATGAAGTAGCAAATCTTGTCAAAAGTTAAATATCGATCGCGACCCCGAGTGGAGTTGGAATCATGTTTTAGAATGGACTGGAGAGTGGTTAGTTGTAAACATAGATCGACTCCGTATCCCCTACCCCCACCCCCTATTATGAGCTTACGCGACCAATTCAATAAACTTACAGGCAAATCCCAATTTGTCGTATCCCGAATTTTTATCCATCTCGGTGGTGAAGAAGTATCGCCACTACTAGGAATCTTAAACCAAGCAGCCAGACAAGCGATCGAAGCTGATGGCGATCTGACGATTGTTGGTGAGGGATTGGTAGAGATCTGTCAAAACATCTTGCAATACGATACTTACTGGCAATCGGCAGCCAATGAAGGTGATGTATTCTGGGATGAAGGCGGCGCGGGTGATTATGCCAATGAGTTATTCACTGATTCAGCCTCGCGGTATTTGAGCGAACCCGATCTGAATGAAACTAGCAATCCCAATGCCCAGTTAACCTTGCCCCCAACCCGAAATCTGATCGTGATGCTCACTGTAGCTTTAGAAGGTGAAGAATCCACTATTGAAGCAGATCTGTCTAATATATCCGCGCTCAAGATTGCCTTAAAATCTTTAATAAATCTTCACTACCAAAAACGCTTACGCGCAATTTATATCCATTTTTCTCCAGCACGATTTGGCGACGAACTCACCGACGACCAAGTTTTACAAAATTTTCCTGAGTTAATTCCTTTGTAAATAGACAAAC
>JAJAZF010000451.1 GCA_026785875.1 Chamaesiphon sp.
ATGGGAGCGGAACTTTTTTAAGGGATTACGAGAACTAATTGCTGGAATTAAAGCAGCTCAAAAACGTCAATCGATCGATCTAATTCACGTTCACGGCGCACATGAGTTAATGATCCCGATTCGACTATTATTTCCTAATTTGCCGATAGTATTTACCGTACATGGTTATCATGGAGCCAGTAGTGAAATTAGCTACCGTTTAGCTTGTTTATTTGCCAATCTGTGGGCGACGAGAGTGATTTGTGTTTGTCAAACTGAATACGATCTTTTAGTTAAGTTTGGGATGAATCCAGCCAAACTTGAGATGATTTATAACGGCGTACCGACACCAACACTCGATCGATCTAAAGTAGACGATCTAGTCCGACAGTTTAATTTAGATCCTGATACTCAAACTATTATCGGTACTGCGGCTAGACTGTCTGAAGCGAAGGGATTGACTTACTTATTACAAGCATTCGCCCGAGTAGCAATAGATCGACCTCACTTGCGATTAATCATTGCAGGTACGGGAGAATTAGAACAACAACTAAAACAACAGTCTCAAGATTTAGGTATCGCCACTCAAACAATTTTTGCGGGATATGTAAACGATCTACCCGAACTAATGAGCTTATTTAATTTCTTTGTGTTGCCCTCGCTCCAAGAAGCTTGTAGTTTAGCCTGTGCCGAAGCAATGGCTCAACAAAAAGCAGCGATCGGTACGACAATTGGCGGAATAGTTGAGCAGATTGCCGATGGTAAAACTGGTTTCCTAATTCCGCCTAAAGATGTCGATACTTTGACTGAAAAAATCCAGTATTTACTCGATCGACCAGAACTCGTCGATGAGTTTGCTCACAACGGTCGAAAAAGATATGAAGCATATTTTACAGTGGAGCGAATGCTAATTCAGACCGAAAATTTATATGCTCAACTTTTAACTTAGTCATTCATGAATAGTGGAAATTCAATCCAAACTCAAAAAGTTTTATTTATTAGCAATGGACATGGAGAAGATCTCAACGCTGTTCAAATAGTAAAAGCTTTACGCCAACAACAGCCACAGTTAGAAATAGGCGCGATGCCCATCGTCGGACAAGGCAATGCTTATCGTAATTTAAACATAGATATTATCGGACCAACTGAGTCTTTACCTTCAGGTGGTTTTGTCTACAACGATCGATTTAAACTTCTAGATGATATTCGATCGGGTTTATTTACGCTGCTATGGCGACAGATTCAGGCTGTGCGTAAATATGGGCGAGATTGTGATGCGATCTTTGCGATTGGCGATGTAGTTGTATTGCTTGGTGCTTATCTAACTGGTAAGCCTTACATGGCATTTATTGTATCGAGTTCTGCATATTATGAAAATAGAATGCAGTTTCCTCGGCTTACCGATTGGTTACTAAAATCAGATCGATGTCACCAGATCTTTACCCGCGATCGATATACCGCCAAGATCTTAAATGAGCAGGGTTACGATAAAGCCACCTTTGTCGGATTTCCCGCGATGGACGCATTAGAAATAACCGGAAAAGATTTACAATTATCGCCCGATTTACCTCTAGTCGCCTTATTACCAGGAAGTAGATTGCCTGAAGCCGGAAATAATCTACAGTTACTTTTAGATCTAGCAATTGCTACAACGCCGCTATTTCCCAATGGGATTCAATTTTGCGCCGCAGTCACCCCAAATTTATGCTTACCCGATGCGACTGGTACGATTCCGCTCCAGCAGGTAGCAGAGCAATGCGGCTGGGAATATCACCCTACAGGTTATTTGACTCATCCCGAACATCAGCTCAAGCTACGCTGCATTTATGATGCCTTTGCAGATATTTTACATCAGTGCGATCTAGTTGCGGGAATGGCTGGTACGGCGATCGAGCAAGCAGTAGGTTTAGGCAAACCGATCGTGCAAATTCCTGGTGCTGGCCCTCAGTTTACATATACTTTCGCCGAAGCGCAAATGCGCCTATTAGGCTCGTCGATTCAAACTATCGGTACCAAACCCGCTACCGCTGCAACGATTACTCAAGCCGCACAAGCTATCTACCGCACTCTAGAAGATCGAGAATATCTCGCACAATGTCGCATCAATGGATTGGATCGGATTGGCGGTGCTGGTGGTGGTGACGCAATGGCGCGGATTTTCGCCGATCGATTTTTAAAAACCAATTTATACTGAGAATGTAAATCGATTTTTAACTAACAAGCATGAGTGATGAATCGCCGATTCAGGCTGGAGAGCCACTAACTATCGCACAAGCCATCGCTAATCTTGATGGTGAAGATTTAGGATTGCGAGGATATGCAGCTTGGTGGTTGGGCAAATTTCGGGTAAACGATCCTGCGGCGGTGACTGGATTAATCGCAGCTTTGAAAGATGAAGCAGATCGCACTCCTGAAGGTGGCTATCCACTACGCCGAGGTGCGGCTAGAGCATTAGGAAAATTAAACGATCTTCAAGCTGTTCCTGCTTTAATTGAGTGTCTGGGTTGCACTGATTTCTATGTCCGTGAGGCGGCGGCGCAATCTCTCGAAATGTTGGGAGATCCTACATGTATTCCGCATTTAGTTCAATTTTTAACTGCATCTGTTGGAGATGGCAAACTCCTACCACATGGCGCAGATTTTTCTCAACCCTATGATGCGATCCTCGAAGCATTAGGTACTCTGGGTGCAACCGCAGCCGTACCATTTATTCAACCATTCCTCGAACATCCTATTCCTCGGATTCAGTATGCTGGGTTGCGATCGATGTACCAATTGACTCAAGATACTGTTTATGGCGATCGATTGGTTCAAGCCTTAACTGATAGCGATTTACAAGTTAGAAGGGCACTCCTGTCCGATCTAGGCGCAATTGGCTATCTTCCCGCAGCGGTGCCGATCTCGCTCGCCCATGCTGAAAATAGCCTGAAACTAATCGCGCTCAAAGGGATATTGGCAGCCCAAATCGTCCTCTCACCATGCGATCGATTATCAGCAGGTGCTGTTGAAGTGATGCAGTTGATGGACGAATTGCTCTAGAACCTATCGCCTCACCGCAGATACTCAAGCCTCGATCTTACCCGATCGCGTCAACTATCAACTATCAATTATCAATTATCAATTATCAATTATCAATTAATTTAACTAGCGAGAATTTTTGACAGCAGTGAGGAAAAGGAAAACTGTCAGCGGAATACTTGCAGCTAAAATACTACCTGTAACTGCCGTGCCCCATTCTGGGGTACCAGAAGTGAGTTCAAACACTGAGCCGACTGCGGCAATTGCGGAAATTGAGGCACCAAGTAAGCAGATACCAGTTAAAGGTGTATACATAAACTGTTAATTACGAGCCTGAATTGATACGTTGGACATGCTGAAGTGAGAAACCTTTTTTCTGAAGTTCCTCAGTTAGAGCGAGTTTATTCTCGACTCGATCGACGAATAATACACCACTGAGATGATCCATTTCGTGCTGAATTGCCCGTGCCAATAATCCATCAGCTTTGAGACTGCGAGGACGACCGAATTCATCCTTATAAGCCACCTCGATCGTTTCTGGACGTTCGACATCCAAATAGATCCCAGGGATGCTCAAGCACCCTTCTTGGTCCTTACAGAGGGCTTTCCCGTATTTTTTGATAACAGGGTTGATTAAAACTAGTGGCGGAGCCTCTGGTTTGTCTAGCTCGCAGTCGATGACGATCAATTGCTTGTGAATGCCTACTTGAGGTGCTGCTAAACCGATACCATCGGCACTATACATAGTTTGAAGCATCGCCACAATTGTATTGCGTAGATCTTCATCCACATTGGTGATTCTTTTGGCTGGCTGGCGCAAGACACGATCGCCCAGATAGTGAATATCTAAAGGCGGCTTGGCTAATTTTTTCTTGTCAACGAGGATTGATGTTGGCATGGACGAGTTGCTGCTAGCGATGATGTCTGGAGATTGACGCTAGATCTTTATTTTAACAGGATTTAGGCATTTGAGTAACTGGGGCAATTGTCACCTAGATTGAACCTTAGCTAATTGCTACAAAGCAGATCGGGCGGGGAACAGGTGGAGAAAAAAGCGTACCTCTAATTACTCACATCTTGCATCAATATATATTTACTATTAGTGGTGTGAGGGGAAAGGGTAAGGGGTAAGGGGTAAAGGATAGATGGCTAGCGTGTTCCTTTAACCTTTCCCCTTTCCCCTTTCCCCCACTTCGCACTTGATTTTGGA
>JAJAZF010000452.1 GCA_026785875.1 Chamaesiphon sp.
GATCGCAATTACGGTGATGATCGATCGCTAACTTCCGATCCTCCTTGGAGATCTCGAAGATCGATAATCTCTAATTCGCCGACTTGACGCACGACTTTCCAGTGAGTGCGATCGCCTTCGCGCCAAAAGTCTAAGTCTACTTGGGCATCGCCGACGTGGATATTGGTAAGTTGTAGGTCTGGCAACCAGCCTGGTAGCATTGGTTGGACTTGTAATCGTCGATTTGGGGCATCAGCTTGTAATCCCAACATCGTGCTAATCAGCCAGGGCATCGATCCGGCTGCCCATGCTTGGGGGATGTTGGCATCGACGTAGGGAACGGGAAAGTTTTCTGGCGATCTCGCGATGCCACCGAATAGTTCGGGCATCTGGTTGGATTGAAATGAACTAGCTGCTGCAAAAATTCCTTCGGCAATCTGGTTGGCTTCGGTGTGGTAGCCATACCGTTTGAGTCCAGCGGCGATGAATGAGTTGTCATGCGCCCAAACACTGCCTGTGTGGTAGCCGATCGGGTCATAGGCGGGATGTGTGGCTGAAAGTGTCCGAATTCCCCAACCGCACCATAAATCGGGCTGAAACAATCGTTGCACCATTTGGTGTGCCCGCTCTGGGGGGACGATCCCCGACCAGAGCAACTGTCCGGCATTGGAAGCGATCGATCGAATTTGCTGCTTGTTACTATCTAGTCCCAGACAATAAAAGCCCTCATCCTCCATCCAGAATCGATCGTTAAATCTCCCGTAGAGCTGCTCGGCTTGCTGGCGGAGCGATCGAGCGCGGTCTGAATCGCCCAGCACATCGTAGAGATCTGCTGCCCTCAACCACGCGTCGTAGACCTGTCCTTGAGTCTCACACAGGGCAATCGGCGCATGAACGATCGTGCCATCTGCCGCCCGAATTGCATCTCCCGAATCTTTCCACCCTTGATTTTGGATGCCATCTTTAGAGCGGCTGCAATACTCGACAAAACCATCACCGTCGAAGTCGCCGTATTTGTCGATCCAGTGCAGTGCTTTTGCTAGCGGTTCATCACAGTCATCGAGCAGTTGACGATCGCCCGTCCAATTATAGGTTTCAGCTAGGGTAATAATCCATAATAGGGTGGTATCGATCGCGCCGTAATAAGGTGCAGAAGGGATTTGATTGAGTTGAGCAAGTTCTCCTCGCCGCAGTTCGTGCAAAATCTTACCAGGTTCGGCATCTTGCCAGTCATTAAATTCGGCTGACTGTAATTGGGCTAATTTCAGCAGTGTCCCCTGGGCGAGATTTGGTGCTACTGACATCGTTTGTAGACTTGTAATCAATGGATCGCGCCCAAATACAGCGACAAACCAGGGAATGCCAGCGGCTGGAATCCAGACTGTTTTACCGCCATCGACTGGAATTCTCAGTGCGGCTAGATCGGTTAGGGCTTGGTCATAGCTTTGCTCGACTTCCCGATTGGAGGAGCGCAGATGAGTTGCCACTTCTAGATAGCTAGCCATCTCTTCACCTGCTGGAGTTGCATCGATCCCCGCATCGGTATGTTGTGGCACTAGTTCCTCGCCATCTACCAAGGCGATATAGTTGATGCAGGTATGCCAAGTTTCACCAGGATCGAGGGCAATATCGAACACCAACCGACCATTAGAATAGCGCGGGGGCGAACTTGCACCTTTGGATTGAATCCGCAGACCCCTACTAAACGAACCATTGCAGTAGGTATTTGTGAGCAGATCATCTGCCCAAGTTGTCTCCATCCGACCTTCTGTATAAAGTTCTTGGGCTTTAACCCGCGAAACATCCACAAAATCCGAACGAATTGCCAGCATTAACTGAATTTCGACGCGTTCTTGATGATGATTGGTGACACTGATATCCTCGTGCATTCCACCCATAATGTCGCGCCTAAGACTGACTAGCAGTTTTTTGGCTGGTACGATCCCCTGCGCTGTCAACAATTTGGGACTAGTAAACTCATACCGCGCCACTCGATGAGAGATCGCACTAGAAGTGAGTAGAGTCAATGGTTTCCGATCGATCGAGAGTCCATAGTAAGAAATCAGGCGGGTATCGCGGACAAAGAATCCTTGAGCGCGGAGATCGTCGATCGATCCATCCGCAGCCGTCAGTAGAAACGAGCCGCCATCATTAATCGTGATTTGTCCCGTTACCAGTGCAACTTTTGCCGACATGAATGTTTGCTCCGTGTTACTGTTCGGCTTTAGTCACTTGACGTGCGCCTGGTAAGCCGTACCAGGGCAGAAAGGGATATTCGTGATGCTCCCAGTGATAACCAAAGTGATAGCAGGTTAGGAATGATAAAATCGGGTGATAATTACTACTGCTGGCGTTGTGAGAATTCGCAGAGTCGCTCTCGGCATCAACATCAGAGCCACGATGTGGTAAATAAGTGCCAAATACAAATAACTGCATCGAACTAAACACGATCGGGAAGATCCAAAACAAAAACAGGTTGGCGATCGGCACGTGAAATCTCAAATTAAGAGTATGAAATACCACCCCGATCCCAAAAAACAAGACAATTCGTTGTCTATTATCTAGGTATCCTGTCATGAATTTTAGGTACCAGCCAAAGATACCGGAGCGAATGCCATCGTGAAAGTCTGGATCGCCTACCCGCCCTGGCTGCTGATGATGCTGCTCATGATTGAGAGCCAGTTTCTGATAAGGTAGCAGCGCGTAAAGCATCAGGGCAAATTGTCCGATCCATTGATTCCATCGCCGATTTCCTGGAACTACTACTCCGTGGATGGCATCATGGGCGACGATAAATAACCCCGTCTGGATAAACGTGCGTCCGACAATTGCCGCCAAAATGACCAAGGGTGTCAACTGGGTGATATCTGTAAATAATAGGGATATCCAGCTACCGAGCCAGAGTACCACGATGATTGACGCAACTAATAGTCCTGTTAATGGCTGCGATTTTGGTTCATGCTGCACGCAATTCTGTCTCACTAAGTAATACCATCGTTTCGGCACCCACTCTCCCAAAACTTGGCTCATCCCCCAGTGGCATCTCTACAAGATACTTCCAGGTTCCAGTTTCAAGTTTCAGGTTTCGTACGATTCCTTCTCCACCTATAAATCTTACACGTTGGGCTTGCTGAAATCTATGTATCCCGATCGGTCTTACAGTCATGGCAGACTTTCCAATTTGCTGTTGATACCTTCAATTAAAGCAGAAATGCTCGGATATATTCTGTATCTTTTTATGTAAAAAATAACATTGTATCTATAACTTTTGATAGAGGTAACTCAAGGTTTTACTTACCGATCTGCTCGCAAATGCTAGAGTTAGGCTTTAAATCTCCTGCCACTGCTCCGTCTTTGACAACAATTATCGAGCTGAATCCTCACTCTAAAAACTTCGCCGTCAACTACTTCCACTGAGAGGGGATCTGATTTGAGGCGATTCTCCCTTGGAGACGCTACGCGATCGATTCGCTCGACTCAGTTTCTCAACGA
>JAJAZF010000453.1 GCA_026785875.1 Chamaesiphon sp.
ATCGCCAAATAATAAAGAGACTGCTAGATCGAGCGCAAAAATGGTAATCCCCGCGACGACAACAGCCGCTGTCGCTGACTCCCCAACTTGCTTGACACCCCCATAAGTTGTCATCCCCCAGCCACACCCAATCGCCCCAATCGCCGCCCCAAACAAAACACCTTTAAAGCCTAAATTGACGATATCGGTAGGCTTTAAAAAATTCCTGACTGACTCGATAAATACCAGTGGTGGTAATTGGTAGAATTGAGCTGCGGTAAAGATCCCGCTACAAATACCGCAGACTAAACCTAAAATAATTAAAATTGGCACAGTCGCACAACAGGCAAGAACTCGTGGCAAAATCAGATAATCGATCGGATCGGTTCTGAGTGTGTACAGTGCGTCAATTTGTTCGGTAACTTTCATCGCTCCTATTTCTGCGGCAAATGCCGAACCAACTTGTCCAGCAACGACACTAGCCGTTAGAATTGGTGCGAGTTCCCGACAAAAGGCGATCGCAAATACTCCGCCAACAGAATTAATCGCTCCCAGTGACTCCAACTGTCTGGCGGCTTGAATCGTAAAAATCATCCCCGCCAAAATATTCACCAATAGCACTGGAATCATCGATGCTGGGCCAGTTTTGAACAAATGCTCAGAGATTTTGCGCCAGCAAGTTTTCCCCTGAAGCAGGTGTAGCCAAATTTGACCGACGAGCAGGAATGTAAAGCTAAATCGTCGAGTTCCATAAGGATGAGAGTTTGCACCAGATTTTGGAGCCATGTCCGAGCAATGTGGGGTGATATCTGCCAATGAGTCCCTATATTGTAGGGAAGTTAATTGGCTGGGAATGTTTCCGCTGTTTTTGATTGCGGATTTCCACCCAGGAGAAACGTACTACCAGACCGCTGTAAGCTATGCTAGATTTAATGTATACAGATTTTAGTCTAGTTAACTTTGAGGATGTAAAATGGCTAACACTGGCGATTTGAGTAGTAGTGGCAAACGTAAATTATTTTCTTTGTTGTGTCATGGCTCGATTTTTTTAGGCTCACTGTTGGTAACATCAGCAATTCCGTTGGTAATTCTACTGCTATTTGATGACCCAGTTATCAAGGCAACTGCCAAAGAAACACTCAACTACCACTTTAATATTTGGCTTTACGGGGCTATTTCTGCTGGACTCGGAACTTTTTTCACTCTGCTATTTTTTACGATTCCCTTGGCTTGGGTGATTGGGATAGCCTTCTTCCTCTTTCACTTAGTACCACCAATTTTTGGGATTTTAGCAGTTTTGAATAATCCTAACGAGCCTTATCGCTATCCCTTTATTTGGCGGTTACTTTAGGAAGCTATTAGCTCAGGTGTGGAGATGCGATCTCTACACCATTTTGCTAGCTGAACCGTTTGAGCTAGGCAATTTCTAGATGAGACTCATGTCTCGGATTTTAGCAATTAGACTTTGAGTTTGGATGAGCTGATGAATAGATGATTTTTAGTTGGAGACGGCTATAATGAGCTACCAATCTCCATTCCGCTCACCGCTTCTGCAAGACAGCAAGCGGGAGTCTCCTGGAGGTTCGATAAATACCAAAGTAGCCAATTTCTGGTGAGTGCTTCAATTAGTAGCCTTCAATAACTAATCAGCCGTTATTACTCAGCAGCTTCGTCTTCATCAGGCTGGGGATAAACAAAGCTAGTGGAGCGTCCGGTAAGTACGGATTTACCCAATGAGAGTGCTTTTTTGGCTTGGATAGCAGCTTTGTTTACCCAAGTTGCACGGCGTTTGTCACGTTTGGATTTGGACGTTTTCTTCTTTGGAACTGCCATAGGAATATATATTTAGGCACAGCCTTCCTAGTATAACAGGGTGGAACTCTTCTTTAGTTAAAATTTAAAGATTGCCCAGCAAGCGACAAAGTACCTGTATGGGTGCTCAATATCTACTTCAGACAGTTACTACTCTGTGGGCTGTGTCAAATTAGATATTTAGGGTAGGGGGTGGATGGTGGATGGTGAATGGTGGATGGTGAATGGTGAATGGTGAATTATGATGTCTGTCGATCGAGTGGTTTGGGAGTAAATTACCGCAATTGCACATTTTAGCTAAGTCAAAATACTCAAAATTGCCTCACCCACTGACCGATCGCAACTTTGAATGGCTAAGATTGGGAGACAAAGATGCAATTATTAATTAACACATCAAAATAGTAACTACTATCGATCGATAATTAAGATTGTATTTAAAAACTCCATATAGATAAATCTTGGCTGATGCGATCGTGACAGAAATAAACAATTTACCCGTTGGTGTTCCTAACGCGTCTACTGCCGCAGCAGCTAATCCTCAGGATCATCGACGATTCAAACTTACGGCTGAAGAATTAGAAATAATTGGATATTTTGTTCGGGGTCAAAAGCGTTCCATCTCCAGCCAAAACTTAAAATTAGAATATACTGAAACCTCAATCAGATTAAGCGACTGCGATACTAAGTTATTAGGTATTAGTAAACAAGTAAATCAGTTGCAGCGAAAAGTTTTAATTAGTAATACTTCTATTTACAGAGCGATCGTTGTTGAAACCTTAATAGATGCAGGATTTATTACTAGGCAAAAATCGTCTCATCCTGAATTCACTGAGTATCATTACTATCAGCTTCCTGATGGCTATACATTAAACTATAGTGAAGCGATCGAACTTTGGAAAGTTTGGTGGAAGCATAAACGCTATCAATTTAATAGTCCCTGTCCACCAATTGATGTCTTGACTTTCACTAAAGGTAATTGGTATTTAGTTGAAGATTTACAACCTAACCAGGGCAACTTTATCCTCAAGACTGTTAAAGGAGAAATCAGGATCGAACCAGAAGAATATGTAGTCTGGATCGATTCCCGATCGACGATACTTGACGATCGTGATTCAAAATTGATGTTTCAATCGCGTGCCTCACGAGGGCGGCAAATAGTACCTAATTCATTAGCACAACTAGAGCCATCATCCGATCGCCATATTTCGATCGGAGTTCCTACATCTTCATTACGATTCTCCAGTGGTGAAACTTTGCTGGCGATCGAGCAGCCAGAAGTGCCGATTAACGAACTTTATCGAGAGAATATGGCTCGAAATATTTCCGTGGGGAGAACGGAGTTGTCACCAGCAGAAGATCTGGATCTGGAGTCATATTTGAATACTTTGAATACCGAAGATACAGAGGATGTCGATCGAATTGAAGGGATCTATCATATCAGCAAACTACTAGGCGATCGCAGTCCGATCGATCCGCCAATCCGAACATCTATGAACCTCCCTAACCAACAAGTTGAGCCTCTAGCTAGTCCTGAACCGCAATCGACAGCACCTGAAAATAAAGCGGAATTATCACCTTTAGAGCGGCAAGAATCACTCAAACTCAAAGCGATGAAAGTACTGATTGCCTATCTCCAAGAAGGCGATCGAACCGTCCGCACCGAAGTATTAAAAAATGCTCAGGGGCAAGAGATTAACCGGAAGATTGTGGAAATTCAGCGGGGTTGTCCCAGTTGGGCGATCGAGCAAATCAATCAGCTTAAATAATAATTAATGCCGATCTTGAATCTCAAATCCCCACAGATTAGTCGGCGCAGTCCATTGGCAAAAATTGCCGATCTGTATTTGTTCATTGTTAGACTCGTTGTGCTGGAGTATCCGCCACTAAAAACTAGCAGATCTCGTCAATTAGCCAATAGAAGGGTAAAGTTGAGATATCTGAGGAGATAGATTTATTGCATGATTGGTCAGTTATTAGCGGGACACTATCGAGTACTCCAGGTTTTGGGGGCTGGGGGATTTGGGGAAACCTATATCACCGAGGACTTACATCTACCTGGTTATCCCAAATGCGTTCTCAAACATCTTAAACCAGCTAGTACCGATCCATCCTTACTAGGCATCGCGCGAAAACTGTTTGAAAAAGAAGCGATCGTGTTGCAGCAATTGGGAAATCACGATCGGATTCCGCGTCTACTTGCCTATTTTGAAGAGGATCGAGAATTTTATTTAGTTCAGGAGTATGTTCCAGGACATCCCCTCTCGACAGAGCTGAAAAATGGTGCTAAGTGGAGCGAATCGCAAGTTATCGAACTACTTCAAGAGATTTTAGAAATTCTCGTTTTTATCCATGCTCAGGGTGTGATCCATCGCGATATCAAGCCTGATAATATTATGCGTCGCAGTAGCGATCGCCGCCTGATTTTGATTGACTTTGGCGCGATCAAACAAGTCCGCAATCAGCAGATGCTCCACGGGCAAAATACGATGACGGTAGCGATCGGCACACCTGGCTACATGCCGATCGAGCAAGCCTCAGGCAATCCGCGCGCTAGTAGCGATATGTATGCCTTGGGGACGATCGCAATTCAAGCTCTAACTGGAGTCAATCCCTACGATCTGCCCGCAGACGATCGCACAGGCGAACTCAAATGGGAACATCTCACAGTTGCCAATCCCCAGCTAATTGCCATTCTCCAGCGGATGACTCGCTATCACTTCAAAGATCGCTATCATACGGCTACAGAGGCTCTCCAAGCCGTTCAAGGGTTAATTACTGGTACTTTTGCGCCCCATACCTATGTTCAAACTCCACCCGTAACACAGCCTCGAAGTTATAGTATCGATTCACAAGCAACCGTTGTCGCCCCTGGCGTAACTCGGACTACGGCTCCAAGTGTACAACCTACAGCTCCGACACAACCAGAGCGGACTTTCCTTCCCGTTATTGTGGGAGTTGTCTCAATTTTGGCAGCAGTAGGTAGTTTTGCTTGGTTTAGCCGTGGAATATTGAATCAGCGAGATTTTGCCAGAGATATTCAATCCGATCTGTGTCGGATCGCGACACCAACAGATTTACCCTCCACGAGAGTGCGATCGCAGCCCCAACGCGATGCCAAAATTCAAGCTAATCTACCGCGTGGAACTAAGGTTATTTTCCTAGCCGAACAAGATGCCTTCGTTCAAATTGAGATGCCAGATCGTTCGACAGGATGGGTCTACAATAACCAAGTTAATAGCTGTAATGCACCAGTAGTAGTACCAAAACCAAAACCAAAACCGATTCCTAGTCCATCGTTAGCAACTCCCAAACCCATTCCCGTACCCTCACCTCAAGTCGAGCGGACACCCACCACTGTTAGCCCCCAACCCAGCCCCTCAGATTCACCCACACCGATGCCATCTGAGTCGCCAATCCCAATTGATGTGCCTTTACCATCACCACTACCCTCAGTTACACCCACCCCCGAATATCCCATTCGATCGCGTCCAGATCCGATCCCATCGCCGTCTCCCTCAGCATCACCATCACCAGAACAATCTCTACCAGTTAATAACCAAGATCCGAATCAATCGGGAACGGGTAAACCACCTGAGCCTAAAGCTACACCAGCCCCAAGTCAGTCCAGCCCTGGAGATTCAACTCCATTGTGGTAGTCAGGGGTAGCCGGATTCATTGACTGCAACTGCGATCGATTCACAAAGGTTAGACTGTGACTGTATTGAGGTAGCGATCGACTGTTTCTGTACCACTACCA
>JAJAZF010000454.1 GCA_026785875.1 Chamaesiphon sp.
ATCCCTAAAGCCTAATCCCTACTTATGCAACGTCGATCCTTTTTAGTCACCCTTGGTAGTCTGGCTGTGGGGAGTAGCCTAACTAGTTGTCAAAGTCCAAACCAGTCTACTTTGAGGTTGTTGGCACTAAAAAACTCACTACCACCTCAACTATTAGGCGAATTTACCAAATCGATTCAATCCACTAACTCTAAAGTGGAATTGGCTTTAGAGGGTCAATTTAAAGAAATTATTACGGCTCTTCAGAAGTGGCACAAAACTGGCACAGCAGAAGCTAAGGGATTGAAGATCCCGCTCGTACCTTCAGCTAAATCTCCAGCATATATTCCCAATTTGGTGAGTCTGGGCGATGCGTGGCTCCCAATGGCAATTCAGGAAAAATTAATCCAACCGATCGAAGTCCAGAAGCTAACTAATTGGGGTACATTAGAGTCTCGCTGGCGGGAATTACCTCAACGAGACGATCGAGGTAATAGTAGTTCTACCGGAAAAATTTGGGGTGTTCCATACCGCTGGGGGACAACTGTAATTATCTATCGTCGCGACAGGTTGGCGGCGGCTAATATTCCGATCCCCAAGGATTGGCAAGATCTCTGGAATCCTCAATTAAAACAGCGAATTTCGGTACTGGATCGATCGCGTGAAGTTATTGGTTTGACTTTAAAAAAATTAGGCTATTCATACAATTATCCCGATCTCAGTCAAGTTACCAACCTCAAATCGGAATTAGAAAAACTCCATCAGCAGGTAAAATATTATAGTGCCGATCGTTATCTTCAACCACTAATTATGGGCGATACTTGGGTTGCTGTAGGTTGGTCGTTGGACGCGATCGATTTAGTTCAAAAGAACCCAAATATTGGGGCGATTGTGCCTAATTCTGGTACGGCAATTTCCGCAGATATCTGGGTGCAACCAACAATTCCAACTCAGCAAGAATCGATCGATCGCTCCAAGTTAACTCAGCAGTGGCTCGATTACTGTTTACAAATCAAAGCTAGTAACCAGATCTCGTTATTTACATCTGGGACAGCTCCATTACTCACTAATATTAATCCTAGTGAAATTATCCCAGATATCAAACGAAATTCATTGATTTTGCCAGCCAAACATATTTTAGATAAAAGCGAATTCATTTATCCTTTACCGCCCCAAAGTAATACACAATACGATCTGCTTTGGCGAGAGGTTCGTCAGGCAAAAATCATATTGTCATAACCACTGCGCCCTATGCTAACGTGAGTTCGCGATCGAGCACATCGATCGTGCTGGTCATAAGCTAAAAGGTAAAAAATGAGTATCTGCTAGATGATATCAACTATCAACTATCAACTGTCAACTGTCAACTATTTAATAGACTCTTCCCCGCCATTGTTTTGGTGTTTGGAAAGCTGAAATAAATATCCGCAAAACTGCGAAGGGATCGGCTAATGGTGATAGCCAAAATGACAACGCAGCTAGCGAAAACTTCTCGCGATAATAAGAGGGATAAATTGCGAGTAATAGCGCAAATCGGATAATTACTAAAAATAGATTTAAGGCAAATACTAACTGTAAAGTCAGGAATGAATCTGCCCACCCCCAATAACTCCAGACGATGATAGTTAGTGGTATCGGTAGCCCTTGGACTAGGAATAATAGAGCCAAATCGCTCCATAATTGAGTCCGTGTAGTAGCATCCTTGAGATCTAGAGATCGACCCCATTCCCGCCAGGTTTCGGCAATACCCGCATACATCCGCACCCGAATTACTTTCGCACCATCCAAAAATCCAACTTTAAAACCTTGTTTTGCCGCATTACGCGCGAGGGTAACATCATCACAAAAAGAACTCGCCGCACTAGTATAACCATCTAATTGCTCCAATACTGCTCGCCGACACAGAAAGCACTGTCCATTTGCCATGACTCGATCGGGTGACTGAATCACACCTGATGAATCAAAACGATAGAGCAGCGTCATTAATAGTGCAGGTTGCAACCACCATTCGCCTGGATCGTTGAGGATAAATTGCGGCGATAATGAGACTAAATCGTAACCTTCGGAGATCGCTGCGTCAATCAGACTAGCAACCAGTCCAGGTTGGGGCTGTGTATCGGCATCGATCCCCAGCACCCACTCACTAGCGGGAGAACTGGCGCGGAAGCCATAGTTTAACGCCCAGGGGCGACCTACCCAACCTGATGGTAAAGGATCGTCAGTGAGCAGATGAAAGCGGGAGTCCAGGGCGGCAGCCGTTTTGACTCGATCGCGTGTGCCATCTTGGGAATTACTATCGACGATGAGAATTTCCCGCACCTCATCGCCTTGCTGACTCAATCCAGCCAAACAAGGCGCAATTCGATCGACCTCATTTAGCGTTGGTACTACCACACTGACACTCCCAGATCGATCGGGTGTCGATGTTTTAGGTGTCAATGGCGGACGACGCACCGCCCCTTTCACCAATCGAGACAGCAGAATCAAACTTGCCGCGCCTTGGCATAATAGTAATCCCAGTGCAGCGGCTCCTAATATTTCCCGATCCAAATTTTTTAACCAATCCACTAAATATTGTCTGAACTAAATAACTTCGGCTTTCAATCGTTCGTCGGGCGCACTTACCTTCGATTTAGTAGTTGCCATTTGATAAAGAACTACTAGCGGCAAAACCCCCAAGATTAATCCCAACAAAATTGGAATATAAATACCTGCGGCTAAACTCATAATCGTGGCAAACGCAAAATTACCCAGATACACTGCCAAAGGTAAGCTGAGATCGTTTTGGGGTAGTGTCAGTGGCTTCAATCTCCAGATGAAGGTG
>JAJAZF010000455.1 GCA_026785875.1 Chamaesiphon sp.
ATCGCGGGTATGATAGCCCTTGGGTAATGTCAACGGTCGCCCTAGCAGCCGCTCCAAGGCTTGTTTAATCTCTTCCTTGAGCTTCACCGTTACGCCCATCGAACCAAAGCCCTGGACGTTGGAATGTCCCCGTACGGGCATCAGTCCGGCACCCATTTTGCCAGCATTACCAGTCATCAAGGCGGTGTTGGCGATACTACAGACGTTATCTACCCCGTTAGTCTGTTGAGTGATGCCCATCGCCCAACCGAAGACGACACGTTGAGATCCACCGATGATAGTGGCTGCGGTTTCGATTTCGGCTTGGGAGACTCCACAAGTAGATGTGATGGTTTCCCAGGTGGTGGTGTGTGCTTGGGCGAGGATTTCTTCCCAGTTTTCAGTATGAGCTTCGAGGAAGGTGCGATCGACTCGTCCCTGTCCGATCAGGGCTTTTTGAATCCCGACAAATAGTGCGACATCGCTACCAGGAATCGGCTGGAGATAGAGCGAGGCAATATCTGAGCCAGGAATTAGCGATTTAACTGGAAATGCGGGGGAGCCAAATTTAACTAAGCCAATTTCCATCATCGGATTGATGATGATGATTTTCGCGCCCTTTTCGCGCAACTTAATCAACTCATTCATCAAGCGCGGATGATTGGACGGCGAGTTTGCCCCCGCTAGCACTACACAATCAGCTTCCTTCAGGCTTTCCAAGCTGACGATCGAGGTTTTTGTGCCAAACATTTCTTCGAGTGCTGTAGTCGAAGGTGCGTGGCACAAATCCGAACAATCCGCCAGATTATTAGAACCCAACGTTCTCATCATCAGTTGCAAGATAAATGCCGCCTCGTTGCAGCCGCGTCCAGAACTATACGAAGCGACACGCTCTGGATCTTTTTGAAATGCAGCCGTCGCGATCGCATATATCTCTTCCCAGGAAATCCGCTCGTAATGAGAGTTACCCGCTCGTAAAATCACTGGAAAGCTCAACCGTCCCAATCGATCGGCTTCATAAGACGATAATTGTCGCAATCTAGCGATCGGATTGGTGTCGAAAAAATGTGTCGATACCGGCGGCTGAAGTTCGGATGAGATTGCCTCGACGCTCTTCATACAGCGTTGGAGCTTTTCGCCTTCTTCGTTGGTAAAGCCCCCTTTTTGTCCGCCCGTCCCCCACGAGCAAGACAGACATGCACTCTTGTGTAGTAATGTTTTCCAGAGCTTGGGGCCATGTGGCGATAGCGTCTGCTCCGCCCAATACTGGATTACAGGCAAACCCCCACCGATTTCTGGGGTGTCCTCATTGGTTTCATGATAGGGCGGTTTGGGCTGTGGGTTAGTTTCCATGCGATCGCACAATGAGGTAGCTTATTTGCTCAAAATAGCATAAATTTTTAGAGGTTCAAGCCTACCAATGGATAGATTTTGGCGATACGATCGATCCAAACGAGAGCGTGAATATCATGTATCAATGGCACTTTACTCGCACAGGCGATCGCACTTTACCCAAACTACTACTTTTGCATGGCTGGATGGGAAGCTGTGAAGATTATACTGAAATAATCGCGCTATTAAGATCTCGATTTGATTGTATTGCGATCGATCTACCTGGGCATGGTAAAACAAAAGTTATTGATGAAGTGGGCTATGAGTATGTCAATACGGCAATCGGAATTATTCAGTTATTAGCTAGTTTAAAAATAGCTCGATGCTCGATCGCGGGTTATTCTTTTGGCGGTAGATTGGCATTATATCTCGCGATCGAGTTTCCAGAGCGGTTCGATCGAGTCATGTTGGAATCTACATCCCCAGGGTTAGCGACTGAATCTGAGCGACAAGCACGAATTACTCACGATCGCCAAATTATCGATCGATTAGTTACTGACGATTTTTCTAAATTTGTGATAAGTTGGTATCAACAATCGATATTCATCGGCATTGACAAACATCCAAATTTCGCCCAACTAATTCACCGCCGAATTATAACTAATCAACCTAGTAACTTAGCTAAATCTTTAAGATCTGCGGGGTTAGGAATGCAGCCTAATTTGGGCGACAGATTGAAAGTGAATACTAACCCAATATCATTAATTGTGGGAGGACTAGACGATAAATTTATGGCTATTAATCGAGTTATCGATCGAGAGTGCCCAGCTACTACTCTCAAGGTTGTCCCAAATTGCAGTCACAATGTTCATTTTCAAAACCCACAAGCTTGGATCGATTGCTTAATTGATAATTGATAATTGATAATTGATAATTGGAATAATATTAGTCTTCAGGAGAGTACGATCGAACTGTTGATTCGATCGGCATTGTCTGAGTAGTTGCGGAGATCGAAGGTGGTAGTCTTGGATTGGATTGAACCGAACTGTCTACGACTAATGGAACGCCAGTTAATTGACTCCAGATATAGTCACGTTGATTGATAAATAAAATACTTACCAATGTCAGACAAACCCCGCACCATTGGAGTAAATCGAGTGTTTCCCCTAAAAATAGACTGCCAAATAATAGGGCGAATACTGGAGTAAGAAAAGTTAAAGAACTCAGACTAGTGAGATTGCCTTGTGCCGCAAAATAGAAAAATAAACCATAGGCGATCGCACTACCAAATACGGTAGAGTAAGCTACTGATAGCCAATCAGATCCAGTAAGTGCAGCCCATTGGTTTGACTCTAAATAAAACGAACCGATCGCTAAGGGAATCCCCCCAATAATCATGTGCCAGCCTGTGGCTACTACTGGATCGACATATTTGGTGATAAATGGAATTAAGATCGTTCCTACTGCCATCGAGAGGGCAGCTAAAAGCATTAACCATTCACCATGATTAAATAGTGCCTCTAGATCGAATTGGCTTGTCAAGGGACTAGCCACAAATTGACTCAACCATTCAACTGGTAAACCGATACAACTAATCCCCAGTACACCCAAGATCAACCCACAGATGCCAATTGCCCCAATCCGCTCTTTAAATAACCAAGCCGACAGCAGCGCGACAGCTAAAGGTTGCGAGTCAATCATCACCGAACCCAAACCCGCCGTAGTGCGTACCAATCCAGCCGCCAGGAAGCCTTGAAATAACGTGCCATCAACCAGCGCAAACAGCAAGATCCACGCCCATGCTTTCCAGCCTTGCGGTTGAGGACGTTTGATAATCGCCGCCACGATTAAGACTAGAATACCCGCAGGAATCAGTCGGATTGTCGCCACGAACAAAGGAGTAGTGTGAGGCATGACTCCTTTCATCGCTACCATCGCTGTACCCCAGAGGAAAAAGGGCGTGACCAACAAGATCGGTGTTAAGCTGAGTAGAGGTGAGGACTGTTTTGACTGCATGAATACTTAAATTTCGGCTCTTAACAAATTGTATATTTTCCTCAGATTGTTTGCTGCGATCGAGCGTTTCTAAATCGAAATAATTACCAGTTATCTTCACACATACCCCACACTGTATATATGTTCTGGCCGTTTAACAAGAAAGCTACCAAACAAATTGCGCGGATCGAGATTGCAGGTGCGATCGGTAGTAGTACGCGAAAATCAGTTCTCAAGGCACTTCAAGTAGTTGAAGAACGCAAATATCCGGCTCTACTCCTGCGAATCGATAGTCCTGGTGGTACCGTCGGTGATTCGTACGAGATCTATCAGGCACTCCAACGACTGCAATCAAAAGTCAAAATCGTTGCTAGTTATGGGAATATTTCGGCTTCAGGGGGTGTCTATATCGGCATGGGTGCGCCGAATATCATGGCGAATCCTGGCACCCTCACAGGCAGTATTGGGGTGATTCTGCGCGGCAACAATCTAGAGAAATTGCTCGATCGAGTTGGTGTCTCGTTTCAGGTAATCAAATCTGGACCTTATAAAGATATCTTATCGTTCGATCGACAGTTAACGCCCCCCGAGGAACAAATCCTCCAAAGTCTCATCGATAGTACTTACGAGCAATTTGTCAATACTGTGGCAGAATCTCGCCATCTCGATCCGGCAACTGTGAGAACTTTTGCCGATGGACGAATTTTTACAGGCGAACAAGCGGTAGAATTTGGAGTGGTCGATCGATTGGGTTCGGAGGAGGATGCTAGACTTTGGTTAGCGGAATTAGCAGATTTAGATCCTCAAAAAGCTAAACTTCAGACGATCGAGGAACGCAAGCCATTAGTGGGTAGAATATTACAAAGTCAAATTCCTGGCTTCACAACAATAGTATCGACCGCCGATTGGGTACAATTTGAACTGAGCACTAGCGGACAACCCTTATGGTTATATCGTCCCTAGTGACGGTTAATCTCTTAAAATTTTGCGGAGGGTAAAGGCGTGGATTGGCATATGAGGGCAATTCGAGGGGCAACTACAGCGAGTGAAAATACAGAAGAAGCGATTTCGATCGCTCTGACTGAACTCTTGCATGAATTAGAATATCGCAATCGCATCGATCCCGATCGAATCGTCAGTGTCATTTTCACGGCTACCAAAGATTTGGATGCGGTATTTCCCGCCGCCATCGCCCGCCGCATTTATCCCAACTGGCGCGATGTCGCGTTGATGGATGTTCAACAAATGCACGTCGAAGGCAGTCTACCGCGCTGCATTCGATTCTTAATTCACGCTCATTTACCTATTGATGCTAAAATTTACCATCCTTATCTGCGCGGGGCGAGTAATTTACGCCCCGATCGCAGTTTGGTAAGTTAGTTGATAGTTGATAGTTGATAGTTGATAGTTGATAGCTTGCACTGTTGGCGTTAGCCTTGCCCTTGGCAATGCGAAGCCGTAAGCGCGGGAGTCGCAGGTGCCAACGCAGAGCGTCTCCTAGAGAAGTGTTGACAGCGGATTAAATACAGTCTAGATTAATCCTCACCCGAAGCATGTTGTCGGGGCAATTCATGAATTACCCCGACAACATGCTGCGGGGATGAGGGCGATTTGATGATTGTCAAATACGCTCCCTAATTCCGCTGATTCGCCCGTAATTGCCCACAAGCAGCAGTTGCACCCAAACCTTTGGAATAACGCACACTCACAGCAATATGCTTCTGCTCCAGCACATCGACAAACATTTTGATATCTCTAGGTGTGGGACGATCGTAATCAGCCTCCTCGATCGGGTTGTAAGGAATTAGATTAACATGGGTTTGAAAACCACGTAGTTTACTGGCTAACTCATCAGCCAGATCTGGATCGTCATTCACACCAGCCAACAGCACATATTCTACACTCAGCCGTCTTCCTGTGATTTGGACATAATCCCGACACTCATCTAGCAGATCGTCAATCGGATAATTAATCGCCGTCGGCACTAATTCAGTGCGAAGTTGTTGGTTGGGTGCGTGGAGACTGACAGCCAGAGTCACTTGAAGCTCATGCTCGGCGAGTTCATGAATCTTACCAGGAATTCCGACTGTCGAGACGGTGATCGATCGCTGCGAAATCCCGACATCTTTATTGAGGGAGTTAACCGCTTTCACCACATTGCCTAAATTAGCTAATGGCTCACCCATCCCCATAAACACCACATGACTGACACGCTCCTGAAAATCTTCCTGTACAGTCAGCACTTGATCGATAATTTCGTGGGGATAAAGATGACGGATGAATCCCCCCTTCCCAGTCGCGCAAAAAGTACAAGCCATCGCACAACCAACCTGAGAAGAAACGCACACCGTCAGCCGATGTGCCGAAGGAATCCCGACAGCTTCGATCACTTGCCCATCTTGAAGTTTGAGCAGATACTTAACTGTACCATCGTTAGAGACCGCCCTGTGATGAATCGTCGATCGACCGATCGGCGTATCTTTGACTGATTCCCGCCACTGCTTGGAAAACACGGTAATATCAGCTAGAGATTTGGCTCCTTGCTCGTAGATCCATTGATATAATTGTTTCCCCCGATAGGCTGGCTGACCTTGTTCCTGTACCCAGGTGGTCAATTCTGCTAAACTCAAGCCGAGTAGTGGGGTAATCGTGCTTTGAGTGGTGGAATCTAAAGTAATGACAGACATGGTTGTGAGAGTTATGATGGCTGGAGTGAGCGAATTGGTTTAGGGGGCAAGTATAGAATTATTTTCCACCGTGGGCGCGTTAAATATCAGATTAGTCCCGCTGTTTCTAGCTCGACAGACTATTCTAACCGAACGGCTTCTGGTATGTGAATGCGATCGAACCTCGCTCTGGTAAATCCCGATCTTTTAGCGATTTATTCCTACAACTCATCTTATAGCATTTCTTCTCAAGATGAAGTGTAAATTAAAGCTCCTTCCTCACACCTAACCCCTAACCCCTATTCCCGATATGGCTAGATCGATCGAGCAAGTAGAACAAGATTTGAATCAACTTAGAACGACTAGTAGTCAACTAGGCGAAGAACTCACCGCTGCTTACAAAAGCTACTTTATCAGCTTTGCCCCAACACTCAAGCAACAGTCGATTCAAAGTTGTTATTATTTATGTACGACTTGTTATCCAGAAGCTTTCTTAAAATTAAATTATAATCAGCGAGCACAACTACTCAAAACATTGCAGCGAGTGATTCGTAATGTAATTGGAGATTTGGTAATTCACATCGAACCGTCTGCTCAAACTAGCAATGATGATGAGCCAACAGGTGAATTAACCTCTATCCCGATTATGCCGACTGATTGGTTTGCAACTCCCTCCTCTCTATCAACTTGGCAAAAAAATCTAGAGGAGGAGTTAAGCCATAGCTTGAAAGAGATTTCTTATAAAGTTAATCTGCTCTTACAACAAGCGCAAGTTATGCCCCCAGCTATTCCTAAACCAATCTTAGAGGCAAGTCCCGAAGCCGATCGACAAGGAGAAAGTACAGGTAATATTGCTAATGTATTGAGTATATTAATCGAGCAAGAGAGTACTGAAGAACAGCAACTAGAGAATACTCCAAAGGAGATGCGCCAACGAGACGATCTTCCCCAAATTATCCAAATCCATAGTCTCTATCTGCGCTTAACAGAAATTGAGTTTGCTGATGTTACAGTATTGAGCCTCCGCAAAAATCTCGATCGATTGGGTACTAAAATCAATATCTTACGGCGCGAATATCTTCAGAAGCAACAGGAGCTAAAAATCGCCGAAGCAGAATCAGCTTGGCGAAATAGTTGGTTTGAATCTCCCTAAATGCTTTAGAATAAGGGACTTTGAATTATTTATTTTTAAACAAAGCCCATGGGTTTAAATCCCCACGCGTCGGGGCACCCGACACGACACATTGAGGTGGATTATTGTGACGCTGTGGTGTTGAAATTCCCACCCCAATTATCAATTATCAATTATCAATTAATTTAATAGCAGATGTCCGACGAGCCAGATTGGTTGAGAATTCAAAAAGCATTAGCGATCGAAGCGCAGTATGGTTATATCGATTTAGTCGGACAACAATACCGCTTCGGTGAGTTCTTGTGTTTGAGTTTCGGACAACCACCGACATACGTGAGTTTTCAAGATCGCCAGCATTGGCGAGAATTGGCTTTTGAATTTGCGAAGTATCACGATCTGACACTAATCGATCGGAAGTTATTAATTACTAAAGCCAGTCAGTTTTTAACAATCGCCGAACAAGTTGCAGCTCATAAAACTAGTCAGCCAGTGACACCGACAGTAAGTGAATCACGTCCTCAGCTTACTCCGAGTAAATCGTTATCGACTCCCAAAATTGCGCCAGCGACAATTCCCACAATTCCCAGTGATACTAATTTAACACTCGATCGATATCTCCGCGAGATTCCCCAAATCGGTACGCGAAAAGCTGAAGTTCTCAGTAGATTAGGGCTATTGACTGTCAAAGATGTTTTATATTACTATCCTCGCGATCATATTGACTATGCTAAACAGATAAATATCATTGAGTTAGAGCCAGGTACGACGGTAACTCTGGTGGGTATAGTCAGAAAAATTAACTTCTTTACTAGTCCTAAAAACAAAAAACTTAATGTCTTAGAAATTACAATTAAAGATGAAACCGGACAACTAAAAATTAGCCGCTTTTATGCAGGGACTCGTTATAGTAATCGTGGTTGGCAAGAATCATTAAAACGTAAATATCCGATCGGTGCTTGGATTGCGGCATCGGGATTGGTTAAACAGGGTAAATATGGGATCAATTTAGATAACCCCGAACTCGAAGTATTAGGTGATGGAGACACGAGTATTTCCTCACTCAAAATCGGGCGGGTATTGCCAGTTTATCCCCTGATCGAAGGAGTATCTGCGGATGTGGTACGAGCAGTCGTGGTGATGGTGCTACCTGCTGCGGGACTACTAAAAGATCCACTACCCAAAGTAGTGCGCGAACAGTATGGATTGATGGAATTAGCTACAGCGATTCAGAATATCCATTTTCCTGAAGATAGCGACACCAAAGAAGCCGCACGGCGCAGATTAATTTTCGATGAATTTTTCTATCTCCAATTAGGCTTTCTACAACGCCGTCATTTGCTCCGTCAGATTCATACTCAAGCAATCATTAAACCGACAGGAGTATTAATCGATCGATTTAGAGAAATTTTACCCTTCCAACTCACCAATGCTCAACAGCGGGTAGTCAGTGAAATCCTCGAAGATCTCCAACAAACCGCACCGATGAATCGGCTAGTACAGGGTGATGTCGGTTCGGGGAAAACAGTAGTTGCAGTGATGGCAATTCTCGCCGCAATTCAATCAGGTTATCAGACAGCATTGATGGCTCCGACAGAAGTACTCGCCGAGCAACATTATCGCAAGCTCGTCGGCTGGTTTAACCTCCTCCATCTACCCGTCGAACTCCTGACTGGTTCTACCAAAATTGCCAAACGCCGCCAAATCTACAGCCAACTGGAGACAGGAGAACTGTCGATCGCTGTCGGCACTCATGCTTTAATTCAAGATAAGGTAAATTTCCGCAACCTCGGTTTAGTCGTCATCGACGAGCAACATCGGTTCGGGGTATTTCAGCGGGCTAAATTGCAGCAAAAAGGCTCCCAGCCACACGTCCTGACGATGACTGCGACCCCCATCCCCCGCACCCTCGCCCTCACCCTCCACGGCGATCTAGATGTCAGCCAGATCGATGAATTACCCGCCGGAAGACAGCCGATTCAGACGAACGCCGTCAACAGTCGCCAACGCGCTCAAGTCTACGAACTGATGAATCGAGAAATCGCTCAAGGGCGACAGATATACGTCGTGCTACCCCTAGTCGAAGAGTCCGAAAAACTCGATCTCCGCGCTGCGACAGAGGAGCACGAGCGGTTAGCCACTGAGGTATTTCCCCAATATCAAGTAGGGTTGCTACACGGGCGGATGAGTTCGGCGGACAAGGATGCTGCGCTGGGTGCATTTCGCGATAACGTCACCCAAATCATCGTCTCCACCACCGTCATCGAAGTCGGCGTAGATGTCCCCAATGCGACAGTAATGTTGATTGAAAACGCCGAACGCTTTGGCTTGTCTCAACTCCACCAATTACGCGGACGTGTCGGACGGGGCGAACATCGTTCCTACTGTCTGCTGATGAGTGGGAGTAGTTCTAGTAATGCCAAACAACGTTTACAGGTACTAGAACAGTCTCAGGATGGATTCTGGATCTCAGAGATGGATATGCAGTTACGGGGACCTGGACAGGTTTTGGGTACTCGCCAGTCGGGGATGGCGGATTTTGCTTTAGCTAGTTTAGCAGAAGATGGCGAGGTGTTGACGATCGCGCGTGATGCAGCGGAGAAGGTCATTTTACAGGATAACGATTTGAGTCAATCCCCACGCTTGAAAGCGGAGTTAGATTATCGCTTTCAGAAACTCATGGGCGGAAGTATCTTAACTTAATCGATCGATAATGGCGAATTACCGACTAACTAGATACAATCGAGTATAGAATGACAATCGAGTTAACGTCATCAATAATATTTTCGTTAAAGTTTTAGTAAAAAAAGTTAGGAGTTGAACGATGACAATAAATATCACTCTTCCAGAAGCCAATAGTAAATTTCTAGAACTGATTCAGCAAATTAAAACTGGAGAAGAAGTTTTAATCTCTGAAGCAGGTATTATCATTGCGCGAATTAGCCCAATATCTGACTCTCAACTACCTCGCGTTCCTGGTCAAGATAAAGGACGTGTAATTATTTCTCCCGATTTTAACGAGCCTTTACCAGCAGATATTTTAGATTGCTTCTTGAATTCTGCTGAACCACAGCTATGAATGCTTTACTAGATACTCACGCATTTATATGGTGGGTTACTGATGCTCCGCAATTATCTAAAACTGCAAAGGATTTTATTGCTAGCCCGAATAACAAAATATTTTTCAGTGTGGCTGGTGCTTGGGAAATTATTATTAAAGTTGGCACAGGTAAGCTGAATATTCCTGAAGAACCAGATCCTTACATTACATCCAGATTAACTGATAATAGATTTGAAGTTTTGGAGATTGAATTAGCTCATGTACTACGAGTAGCCAAATTACCAGATTTGCATCGCGACCCATTCGATAGGATTATTATCGCCCAGAGCCAAGTAGCGGGAATGCCTATTTTAACGATCGATCGTCTAATCGTTCAGTATGATGTCGATATAATTTGGTAGCAATAAATAATTGAGCACAATTTCAAGTTATGGAATTATAGTATCAGCCACAATCAGCTACTAATTCGCAGTCCAAAAAATGAAGGTGTCAATACATATTAAACTTTTTAATAATCAATAACTTAAAATAGTATTTCAAATAACGATCGAAGCATATTGTTATTGAATTGACATATACGGGGTTATTCGGATGTTAGATATAAAAAAATGCCAGGAAATTTTGGAGCATCATTTTGCTACTGTTACTCGTGAGGAATTTCTAGCTAATCTAGAAAATTTTTGTCCTGAATTTATGGCACCAGGAATCGATGATGCAGAATCAGCTAAATTTCAAAATACAGAACTTTATCAACAAGCAAAGCAAGAGAGTAAATTAGAGATCGCTCCTAAACTTTTGAAAAAAGGACTAAGTATTCAGGAAGTAGCTGCAATCCTAGAATTGGATATACAGCTTCTCGTTGAGTAATCGATCGCGAATTTATAGCGATCCTACATCAGGATACTGGTGCGTTACGGCTTACGCCTAACACACCCTACATCAACTTAGCTTTTCATTTAGGATTGCTATAAATACAATATTATTTCTAACATG
>JAJAZF010000456.1 GCA_026785875.1 Chamaesiphon sp.
CAGCGAGACAATTCGGCAACAGTTAGCGGAATCTGGTGCTGAGGAGTTGGTAGTTGATGGGGAAGTTTTAGCCAAGCTTCAGCCCAGAGGAACCCACCTCAGAATCGGTTAATTATTACAAACATTACTCTAAGGATATCCCATGCTAACTAGACTAATTGCTGCTCGTAAACACTTTATTTGTTTGTTGAATGGAGAATTTGAGAACAGACAATTTTCCATTAGTGAGGCATTAATAGAAGTCTATTTTGAATTCTTCACCTGATATTAACACCTTTGAGATCTCAATACCAGCCAGCGATCGATCGCTGGCTTTTTTGTACCTATTCATATTTATGAGTCGAAAAAAACATCGTTGTCAGGGACAAATTAGCCTGTTTCCAACTCCATCCTTGCCCGAACGCAGCATTTTAGAACAATGCCTGTATCAGTCCTTGCATAGCACGGCAGGAGCCAAAGAGCGGTGGGAGAAAATTAGAGCATTGCAACCTACTGATGCCCAAGTAAAACGTGCAATTGCCTACGAATTTGGAATCTATGGCGGCAGTACTTATCCCCAAATCCACGCTCATGCAGGTGGAGCGAATCCAAAGTTTTGGATGAACGATGTAAATCTATGCAATCCACCGACTTTAACGGGGCAAGCACTTATCGATTTAGTTAGAGAAATCTTGGATTTATAAGAGACAAAAAGAATGAAAAAAGATATCGACTGGCAAGTTTGTCGAGGCTTACCAACACGTTGTTATCGCAATTTGAATACAGGCTTGATGAGTTTAACTCAACAGATCGATAAGTCTTGGATTGTTGTCGGACATACTGACAATTTAGTTATTAGACATCCTAAGTTATATGTTTCTCAACGCGGTAGACAACGGGTGTTGAAGGATGGGCATAAGAACGTTCACGCTTACGCACAGGGCATGTTAGAAGATTTATCTTTGTCTAGTCTACCCCGATTAAAAGAGATCTACTACTGCCCATATTCCCAGGCTTATTTCTCGTGGAAAGAAACTGGTGAGCAGATCGCTAGTGCCGATCTATTAGTTGTAATTGACAATCAAGTTCTCTGCTCAATCGATACTCAACAACCTCAACTCACACTGTTTTAATCCTCGAATATTAATTTTATTTGCCAGCAATTTCTAATTGCTGGCTTTTTTGTGCCCATTTATCACCAAACATTATGATTACTCAAGCTCAGACTCAGACTCAAGTAGCTGTGACCGAATTAGCCGCTAAATTAACCGCTGGTGACAGATTGACTCAAGATGTTGTCATCGAATTGATGAGCTATATCTTTGGTGGTGGAGCAGCAATGGGACGGTGGAATTGGAAGCAAGCTACCGATCTGATTGAAGCAGCAATGGTAAGTTCGATTCTCACGAGCAGTTTTACCACGATTGAGGATTTCATGGATCTTCAGGCTCTCGTTCCTCACCACCAAATCCGCTCAGAGGAACAGATCCAGTTGCAACAGTTCTCGACTCCACTCTCCCTCGCCTGGATTGTCGCGCGACTGGCTCAAATCAAGGAAAGCGACACTCTCCACGAACCCAGTGCGGGGACGGGGATTTTGGTGGCAGCGACGATTAGCCGACTTAATGGCGCATTCCCACACAAAATTATCCTCAACGAGATTTCTAAGTCTCGCAATGCCTTACTCCACGAACTATTCCCTACCTGCGGCTCGATTTACTCTGTGGATGCAGAGTATCTCAATGATGTGCTGCCCCTAGCAGAACAGCCAACCCTGATTGTAATGAACCCGCCCTTTAGTGCCTCAGTTGGTAGAAGCAAACGCAATCCCGACGCTTGCCTCAAACATCTGAGATCGGCTCTATTGAGACTACAACCCAATGGC
>JAJAZF010000457.1 GCA_026785875.1 Chamaesiphon sp.
GAACTAACTTGGTTAGAATTTAACGCTCGCGTATTGCATGAAGCGATGGATGAGCGAACACCACTACTCGAACGGCTGAAATTCATGGGAATTTTTAGCTCGAATCTCGATGAATTTTATATGGTGAGGATTGCTGCAATCAAGCAACAAATTGAAGCAAAAGTCAGTCAACTAACTCTAGATGGACGAACGCCGATAGAACAACTATCTGTAGCTAGCGATCGAGTTCAGCAGCTTATTACCCAGCAACACCAGCATTTTGAAACAGTATTACGCCCAGCGATGATCCAGCAGGGAATCTACCTGTTAGATTACTTCGACCTAAATCAGGAGCAATGTAGCTATCTCCAAAGCTATTTTGAAGAGCAAATTTTTCCAGTTCTAACCCCTTTAGCTGTCGATCCTGGACATCCATTTCCATATATTTCCAATCTTAGTTTAAATCTTGCAGTAGTAATCGAACATCCCGATACTGGGGAAGAATTATTTGCCAGAGTCAAGGTACCTAAAGTTTTACCGCGCTTTATCAATTTACCAACACCACAAGTAATCGATCGAACTAATCCGCTCCAAATCGATCGAGAACGCCCTCAAATTTGGACGGGTATTCCTTTAGAACAATTAATCGCTCACAATTTAGAATCCCTATTTCCAGGGATGAATATCCAAGGTTGCTACACCTTCAGAGTCACTCGAAATGCCGACATCAGCGTTGCTGAAGATGAAGCGGATGACTTACTCCAAGCGATCGAAGAAGGCTTGCGAAAGCGGCGAAAAGGTGGCTCTACAGTCAGAATTGAAGTAGAATCTGCTATGCCTAAACAGATTCGACAGATGCTGCAAGAGGAATTGGAAGTCACAGAGCGAGATGTTTATGAAGTTAACGGGATGTTGGGTTTAGGGGATCTGATGTCTTTTTTATCTTTACCTGTTCCTGAATTAAAAGATCCACCGTGGAATGGAGTCATACCTCCATATTTACGGCGACGAAAAGCACCTGAAGACGGCAAAAACTTTTTTAGCTTAATTGCTCAGAAAGATATCTTAGTGCATCATCCTTATCAATCTTTTCCCGATACGGTAGAACGGTTTATTACTTGTGCTGCAAACGATCCGAAAGTGTTAGCCATCAAAATGACACTCTATCGTACTACTGGAGATTCTCTGATTCTCGAAGCTTTAATTAAAGCTGCTGAAAATGGTAAACAAGTCTCGGTACTAATCGAACTCAAAGCTAGATTTGACGAGCAAAATAATATTAACTTAGCACGTCAACTAGAACAGGCTGGTATTCATGTTGTATATGGACTAGTAGGTCTAAAAACACATACTAAAGTTGTGCTAGTCGTCCGCAGGGAAGATGAAAAAATTCGCCGTTATGTTCATATTGGTACGGGAAATTATAATGCTAAAACTTCAACACTATATACAGATGTTGGTTTATTTAGTTGTCGTCCCGAACTGGGTGCAGATTTGACAGATTTATTTAACTATCTAACTGGCTATTCTCAGCAACGTGCATATCGCAAGCTAATTGTCTCACCTGTAAATACGCGTGAATCGTTCGAGCAACTAATTCAACAAGAAATCGAGCACTGTCAAGCAGGTAAAACTGGGCGAATTGTAATCAAGATGAATGCTTTAGTCGATTCAAAAATGATTGCGAATCTCTATCGAGCCTCTCAAGCTGGAGTTTCGATCGATCTGATCGTTCGCGGGATGTGCTGTTTGCGTCCAGGCGTAACAGGTGTGAGCGAAAATATTCGAGTTATCAGTATTATTGGGAGGTTTCTCGAACATTCTCGGATCTACTATTTTAATAATGGTGGCGATCCGATAGTCTTAATTGGTAGTGCTGATTGGATGACTAGAAATCTCGATCGACGTGTAGAAGTAATTACACCGATCGAAGATCCAGAAATATCCAAAGATCTCCAAGAAATATTAGGCATCATGTTATCAGACAACCGCCAAGCTTGGGATATGCAATCTGATGGTAGTTATCAACAACGTCGTCCTCAAGCTGGTACCAATGAAGAAAGTACTCAACAAATTTTGATGGATATGGCAGTTAATTAATTGATAATTGATAATTGATAATTGATAATTGAGTGCGATCGCCTTGACAGATTGTGTGAAAATTGGGTTGATGCTGAATTTGAGGAGCTGTAGGAGTGGGTTTAGCAATTAATGTCGCGAAGCTCCAACCATTTTGGTGAGTATTTTTGTTAGATTATTAAACTATTCGCCTAAACCCACTCTTACAGAGGGGCGATCTGATTTCTTAATTCCCTGCATCCCAAGTAGTAGCCGCATTAGCTACTGCTTGCTCGACTGTTTTTTCACCCAGCATCGCAGCTTGAAGATTGTCATAAATTGCTTTCTTGAGTACATTGAGATTCTTTAGTGGGGGAATCAATATCTCTGACTGCGCTAATTGTTGCGCGCCGATCGATTTTCCCTGAGCAATGGTAGATTTATCATTACCACTCGCTAATTTGGTCTTGTAATCTGCCACA
>JAJAZF010000458.1 GCA_026785875.1 Chamaesiphon sp.
CGGTGCAACAGATTGGCACGAAGGAGGTAGTTTCAGCAGCATCCTAATATGTGAAACTGCCGATGGTAGCGATATTGATTGGCAATCTGTGACGCTGAAACTGACAGAATTAGGTATTAAAAATATTTGCTTTCTAGGCGGCTCTGAATTAGCTGCAAGTTTATTTGCTGCTGATTTTATAGACGAGTTATGGTTGACTGTATGCCCATTCATTTATGGTGGTAGTGCCGCCCCTACTCCGGTGTCTGGAGCTGGGTTTACTCCAGATTTAGCTCCCAAATTAACATTATTGAGTGTCGATCGAGTCGCTCAGGAAGTATTTCTACACTATCAAGTTCAGAAAAAAACCGCTACTCAACAGTCAACTGTCTAACAAAGAACAGGGGTTGAAATCCCTACGCGTCGGACGCTCCGACACGACACCTTTAGGTGAATTGTGATGCTGCTGGAGTGGAAATCCGCAGTACAACAACCCAGCTATCAATTATCAATTATCAATTATCAATTATCAATTATCAATTATCAATTATCAATTTTCCCCAAATACCGCTGAAGATAAGGCGAAAATACCTCGTAAATCAGCGTCAACGGCTCACCACGATGCCAGAATAAATAGTGACGACCCCAAAATGGGCCTGTTTCCCCAAAGGCTTGAGCTAGTGCTGGCGACTCACCATAATAAATCCCCTGCACATCTCGATACAGTTCGGTGCGTAATTTTGCTAAACTCGCCCAAATTGGCAAAGACTTATTTTCTAGATACTCATCTACATTTCGAGCTTCCCACCACGAAGTGGCATAGGCTAACCTTTGCCCTGAAGCAGTTCTCAGCCAGACTTGACGGCGAACTCTCGGTCCTGGGACTACCTGTAAAGAATTCGGCGCACCATCATTATCCATGCCGATCGCGGACATATCAATTACGTCTACCTCTGTTGGTTCCCCTGTCAGCAATTGCAGGTGTCGCGTCGGCGAACCATCACCGAGCAATAACATTTGCCACGCAGGTGGTAATTGCTGATGCGTTAAGCCAGTTTTGACTACTTCAGATCCCCCTTGCCAGATCGGCGTGAGTGCATTCCAGCTAGTCGTAATCAAAGTTTTATCGCCGTAGTCAGTCGCGATCGTCACGATAGTTAATAAATCTTAATATCCTTTCCTATCATCATAAATGATTTGCTAGCAAATCAGCGACTATAGATTAGTAGAAATCGCGCCGACGGGACAAGTCGGGATACACTGCTCGCAGACGATACAACGCGATCGCGTAAAATTGAGCTTGAAGGTATCTGGTGCTAAATTGAGGGCTTCAGTCGGACATACGCCAGTACACAATCCACAATCCACACAGACATCCTCATCAACAAAGATTTCCTTATTAGCTGTGGAAACTTGGATACCTTGAGAGCGCATCCAATCGATCGAAGCATCGAGTTCGTCAATGTCTCCAGCTAGTTCTACTACTAGCTTACCGATTTGGTTTGGTGCTACCTGGGCGCGAATGATATTTGCAGCGATATTAAAATCTTTAGCCAGCCGATAAGCAACTGGCATCTGAATCGCTCGTTTAGGGAAGGTAAGAGTAACCCGTTTTTTCACAGTGGGAAGGCAAGGGCGATTAAATTAATTGAGAATTGAGAATTGAGAATTGATAATTGGGTTATGATGCTGGAGATTTTAACCCCTGTTCTTGATTAACTATATTTTAAAGGGTAACTGAACCCACTATCCACCATAACGCTCCTAAATCGGATCTTTGGGAGCGGACATTGGTGTGTTAGGCTTGCGCCTAACATAACCCTGCCTCTATCAACTATTTGCTATCCCCTTGAAAATCCGATTTACCACCAGTTTTACTAATCAACCGGATATTTTCGATTTGCATCGACTTTTCTAATGCCTTAGCCATATCGTACAGCGTCAGAGCCGCGATCGATACCGCTGTCAGAGCTTCCATTTCCACACCAGTTTCAGCTTTAATCGTCACTGTCGATCGAATTTGGAAACCTGGTAACTCTCGATCGGGTGTCACGGATACTAGTACTTGACTCAGGGGGAGTGGATGACAGAGTGGAATCAGATTAGCTGTTTGTTTCGCTGCCATGATGCCTGCAATTCTCGAAATACCTATGACATCGCCTTTGGGTGCATTACCCGCCAGAATCGCTTCTAGGGTGCTTAGAGACATGCGGACTTGTCCTCCAGCGACTGCGGTACGTTTTGTCACCGTCTTATCGGCGACATCTACCATCATTGCTTCGCCGCGATCGTTCAAATGTGTAAGTTGGGAATCCGATGGAGATCCAATAGCTTCAGAAAAGTTTTGCATATTTTGATAAAGGTGTGTTATAGTTGAGAACGGACAAGGGCAAGTAGCTCAGTGGATAGAGCTTCTGACTACGGATCAGAAGGTCGGGGGTTCGAATCCCTCCTTGCTCACTAATTTCGATCGCAGTCATGGGAATCGATCGACCTAAATATCTCTCAAGAGTTTCCTCTTGGGAGATATTTATTTATTAGCCTCGATTTATTTTGACTCAGGATGGGTATTGGGACAAGGATCGCCACCCATTTGATTGATTTTGCCAATCATCTGATACAGTCTACCAAAATCGCGCCTGTCAAATTTGAATGCAAGCCGAGGTAAATGCGAGATCGAATCTTCCAATTCATCAGCTAGAGCCGTAGTTTGGACGATTCTACCGCTAGAAACTAAACCACCAAACTCTCGATTGAGCAATTCTAGATCTCGATCGCTAATCGCCATCTTCAGTCGCATCACAAATTGTTCGCCAACATAACGGCTGGAGTGATACACCTGATAAAAAGTCCGAATCGTTTCAACCGCCACCTGAATATCATCGGTAATCGTATACAGACTTAGATCCTCTACACCAATCAATCCCGTCGCAGCTAGATTCTTGCGTAGATAACTATCCCAGTCTCGCCAATATGTACCACCACGCCTGTCGATCAGTACCATCGGTACGGGGCCATATCGACCAGTTTGGCACAGTGTCAGCGTCTCCAGTGCCTCATCCTGCGTGCCAAATCCACCTGGAAAGAGGGCAATCGCATCACTTTCTCTCAGGAAAAATAACTTCCGTGTGAAAAAATATTTGAACGGGATTGATTTTGGATCTCCAGCGATATATTTATTCGCGCCCTGCTCGTATGGAAGCTGAATATTCAAGCCAAACGAATTTTCAGCTCCCGCACCTGCATTCGCGGCTGCCATAATCCCGCCACCAGCACCAGTAATCGTCATGAAGCCCTGCTGAGTAATCGCTTGTGCGAAGTCATAGGCAAGTTGATACTCTGGAGCCGTATCATTGGTTCTGGCAGAGCCAAATACCGCCACCTTCCGAACGTGTCGATAGGGATGAAATACCTGAAACGCGCGCTCCATATCACCGATAGATGCACTGAGGATCTTCCAGTCCAATCTGTCGATCTCTGTCTCAGATAGCCGTAAAATCGTCTCTAAAGCACGTTGAATCCATTTACCGTGGGTCATGCTCGGCAAGCGATCGATCGTGGCTAATAGGTCATTTTTTAGGTCAGCTAGATCGTCCATGGGTTTAATTCAAAATTATTTAGCCTGCTCTCGATCGATCGCTAACCTCTACACATGAAAAGCGTCTCTAGCTATCGGCTAGAGACGCTCACCACCCATACCAGCATCTCAAGCTGAGTGTACTATTCTGGCGATTGGGACTGTACCGCTTTAGTGGGCGGACAATTGCTAAAAATATTCAGGGGTAAACTGACACTCATGTTCGCCCCTGTGGTCTAAGTTAACTGACTGGAGGTGTCATGGTCTAGACTTTTCTAACGAGTCGTAATATTGTGATATTGTGCGCCAATTGACGCTCTCGATCGGAATTTAGAGATATTTTTCTACGGTATTAGAAAGAGTTGCTTTAGGCACTGCTCCAACTACCGTATCGACTTTTTGACCACCTTTAAAAATCATCAGTGTGGGAATACTCCGAATCCCATATTGACTGGCAACATTGGGATTGTTGTCAGTATTGAGCTTGAATACTTTGATCTTGCCTTCATACTGAGCGGCGATTTCGTCAACTACGGGGCCGACCATTCTACAAGGCCCGCACCAAGGTGCCCAAAAATCTACTAGTACTGGAATTTCACTATCTAGAACATCTTCTTTAAAAGAACCGTCCGTAACTTCTACTGCTGACGACATGACTCCAATCCTTTTTACATAGGTTTGCTCGGTTTGTATGCAATTTTACCATATGTAAACAGTGGCTAGTGTCTAGTAGGTGCAGTTATTGACAAAGGTTTAGATATCAATTTATATCTAAACCTTTGTCGTGCAGATCTCTTGTCGATTTGGAAGTAGGAGTGAAACTACTCAGCCACTATCTGTCAACTGTCAACTGTCAACTGTCAACTGTCTCAGAGCTAGTAAGTTTCGACGTGCCAACGACCAGCACGTTTGAGTTGGCTGCGGTATTCAGACCACTTGACATCAGACTTAATTGCTGCATTGGTCAGCGCAGCGTCGATGCCTGTTTCCATGCCTTTGAGTCCACAGATGTAGACATGGGTTTTTTCTTGCTGAATTAGCGACCATAGTTCATCAGCGTTTTCGGCGATCCGATCTTGGATGTACATTTTGCCACCCTCAGCATTTTTCTGTTCGCGACTGACAGCATAGGTGAGCTTGAAGTTATCGGGATATTTTTCCTGAATTTCTTCGAGTTCGTCTTTGTAGAGAATGTTGGGAGTTGTCGCTACGCCAAATACTAGCCAAGCTAGACCTTTGAAGCTGTAGTCGGGGTTAGCATGACGTTCGTTGTCTTTGAACATCCGCCATAGGTAAGCACGGAAAGGCGCAATCCCAGTTCCTGTTGCCATCATGATTACATTGGCTTCAGGGTCGTCAGGTAACAGCATTTCTTTTCCGGTGGGGCCAGTGATTTGGATCTCATCACCAGGTTTAAGACCACAGATGAATGTCGAGCACACACCTTCAACTTCTGTGCCAGTTTTCTCGTCTTTGTACTCTAGTTTGCGGACGCAGAGGGAGACAGTTTTGTCATCGACATCATCGCCGTGACGGGTACTAGCGATCGAATAAAGGCGAATTTTGTTATTCTTACCTTTAGCGTCTTTGCCTGGTGGGATAATCCCGATACTTTGTCCTTCAAAGTACCGCAGATCTCCAGCAGAGATGTCAAATTTGACGTGTTGAACCATGCCAATTCCGCCATCAGCCAAGAGTCCGTCATTGGAGACACATTTACCAACAAAGGGAGCATTGGGACGATAGATGTTGACAGGGACATCTGCATGTTTTTTGGCTGCGGGTGCGGCGGCGACTTCCGTTGGAGCAGATTCGCTAGTTTCGACACCTTGTTCGGTGCTTTGAATAGACATTGGTTCGGTACTCTCCACTGAAGTTGATTCAGACTTAGCTTCAAAGGGACGAATGCTGAGAATCTTGCCGCCTAAACTGGCAATGCGGCGCATTTCTTGATTCATCCGTTGATAAGGTACGGTGATAAATGAGCTACCACTCCGACGAATCTTGCTATTGGCTGCATCGGTCGATTGAGGATTTCGCAATCCGATCACTTCATAAATATATAGACGACTATTAGCTGCTGAATTACCAGCACTACCGCTCAGACTTGGATTGTACATAGTTATTTTGTATCTCCGAACCCCAAATAATAAATCATATTATAACTTTAGTTACTTCAAAGATCGCTCGATCGAACGATCTCTCCTGGGTATAAAACCAGCCAGCAGACAAGCTGCAATAGCTAAACATATTCCAGTCAGAATACCGTAGCTGAGTCCGATTATACAAGAGTGGCACGGACGAGGGCGAAGATTTAGATGGACGATCTAAATTTAGATCCCCTTCGATTCTCTTTCAGAGACGTTGTGCCTACGGCAGGCTTGGTGCCAACACGAACGATTCGTGTGGTACCAAGCACGGTAGCAGTGGCTCAGGTGACGATCGAAGTGGGCTGAGATTGACACTAATTAGGCTATGATGTTGGCTGAGTATAGTTTTAGATCGTAAGTCTGTCCAAGCTGGGAATTGTCAATTTAACTCTAGCTATCGTTATAAAATGTATTGATATGTACAATTTTCTACCATATCGATCGCGCTCGTGCCCGATTCGAGTCATAATTGCACCAGGATCGACCGAAACCAATCTCAAAATTGGTTTGCTTTTGGGTCGATAGGGGTAGCGGATTAAGGTAGAATTTTATTTCAAAGAACTAGAACTAAATACTTACTAAAGAATTTCAATATAAGAGGATAGCTATGACCAGTAAGGTAGATCGTGTGGTGGTAATTGGCGTTGCTGGAGATTCCGGTTGCGGTAAGTCAACGTTTTTACAGCGGATTATCGACTTGTTTGGAGAGGATTTTGTGACGGTAATCTGTTTGGATGACTACCACAGTCTCGATCGATACCAGCGGAAAGAGCAAAAAGTGACAGCACTCGATCCGCGTGCGAATAATTTTGACCTGATGTACGAGCAAATTAAAGCTCTAAAAAGTGGTGAAGTTATCGATAAGCCAATTTACAACCATGAAACTGGCTTAATCGACCCCTCTGAAAAAGTCGCACCCAATCATGTTGTGGTAATTGAAGGATTACATCCACTTTATGATGAAAGAGTCCGAGGACTGATCGACTTTAGTGTCTATCTGGATATCACTGATGATGTCAAAATTGCTTGGAAAATTCAGCGTGATATGGCTGAACGCGGTCACAGCTATGATGATGTCCTCGCCGCGATCGAATCTCGTCGTCCTGACTTTGAAGCCTATATCGAGCCTCAGCGCGGTCATGCTGACGTGGTAATCCAAGTATTACCAACTAAGTTAATCGATGATAAAGAAAGCAAGCTGCTGCGCGTGCGCTTGATGCAGCGTGAAGGTGTGTCTGACTTCAATCCGGTCTACCTATTTGATGAAGGTTCGACCATTGACTGGAGACCTTGCGGACGCAAACTTGAATGTCCATACCCAGGTATCAAGATGTTCTACGGCCCCGATGTATACTACGGGAATCCCGTCTCCGTGCTCGAAATTGATGGTGAGCTAGGAAATTTGGAACAAGTAAGCTACATCGAAAGCCATCTGAGCAATATTTCGACCAAGCATACAGGCGAAATGACAAGTCTGCTGCTCCAACACAAGGAGTATCCTGGTTCCACTAATGGTACTGGTTTATTTCAAGTGATGGTCGGTCTAAAAATGAGAGCTACATACGAACATTTGGTGGCTCAAAGTAAGGTAGCTGCTAGAGTTTAACGCGTTAATTTGTGACCTAAACTAGTTTTATCGATCGAAGAGGGAGTCAAGTACTACCCTCTTTTTTTAGAATTATTCATCAGGATGGCAAAATCATAAAATCCACTCTGATGTGCGATCGCCAAGATCGAGCAACATACTGACAGCTTTGCCCAGTCGTGGTCTTTCAGTAGTCCGATCGATAAATTTCTGAACCTGTTCTACACTCCCCATCGCGACTAAGTAAGAGCCGATAGTGTCTAAATGAGCGAGATAATCTATCTCTGAAAGCGGAAAAGAAGCCTGTTCTTGATATTTCCACATTACCTGGAGATAAATTTTAGTTGGAGTCTTTCGCATTTGGACATCATAGGAATAGCCCCATTTGGCAATGATAATTTCTCGTAATTCTTGTCCTGTCATAAGTTAGGGTATGAGGGTTAGATGTCAACTATTTAACTAAGCACGTTAGCTGACCTGTATTTCCATCTAAAATTGCCTCAACTCCGACAGGTAGTGCGGCATTGCAGCCGTCGTGTCCGAAGGGGAGATTGGCGACGATCGGAATTTGCAGGTCGGTGAGTCGATCGCGTAGTACTTCTTCTACTGTAAAGCTAGAAATCCCTTCTGGAGGGTCGCAGTGGCTGAATCTACCGATCGCGACCCCCGCCACCTGTGATAGTGCCCCTGTCAGCCGCCAGTGGGTGAGTAGACGATCGATCCGATAGGGAGCTTCTGTAACATCTTCGATCGCCAGAATTGCCCCAGCTAAATTTGGTTGAAATGGGGTACCGAGCAGATGGGTAGCGACGGTGAGATTGCAAGGTAATAATCTGCCGATTGCCACATTCCCCACCCAGCTATCGCCCTGAAGTGGGGGAATCGAGCGTCCGGTAACTAGCCCAAATAGTCGCTCGTGCGACCAGTCTGGCTCATCTGATAGAGTCGTTAGCAGTGGCCCATGAATACCGACGATGCCCTGTTGAGTCAGACTCCATAATAAGGCAGTAATATCTGAAAATCCAATCAACCATTTAGGTGTAGCAACCTGACTCCACTGCCAATCTTCTAATAGTCGCATCCCCCCATAACCGCCGCGTACACACAGGATCGCCCGACAGTCTGGATCTTCCCAAGCAGCGGCTAATTGAGCGCGACGTGCGGTATCAGTTCCGGCGAGATACCCCCACTCATCGGTAACTTCCGCCGCCACTTCGACTCGATAACCGCGATCTCGCCAAATTTTAATCCCCCGATCGAGTTTAGTTCGCTCTCGCAATCTCCCACTCGGAGCAACTACCCGTAATAAATCTCCACTTTTGAGGGGTAAAGGTGTTTGACAAGAGTGAATCATGGGTATTTATAAGATAAGCGGATTTATTTTTGCTAGCGGCAGAGATTCGCAAGCAATCGCAGGTTAAAATTTTGATTGAATACCTTGTGGTGCTCAAAAATTTCACTCGTCAAAGGTAGACCCTAAAAAATCACAGCATCACAAAGATTGCGCGGCTAGATCGAATCGTCAAGATTAATCGATCGCCCGTTGGCATCGCCTACCGAAGGTAATCGACACCAACCACCTCAAGCCATATACCTGACTTGCCATGATAGCGTAAACTATCGACTGACTGGAGCAACCCCAACCCCATGATCGACCCCATCGCGGCAAAAATCGTCTGCCAAAATCCTGAATGTCAAGCTCCCAATCCCGCGAGTCATAATTTTTGCGCTCATTGTCGGACAGCTATCCCCAAAGTCTACTTGTGGACTGTGGGTGAAGATGCCCCAAGCTTGAAAATCGGACAAACGCTGGGAAATAACCGCTATATTGTCGTCAACAATCGGGTATTATTGGATACCAAGCCAGGCTGGCAACCAGATGTAATCGATCGAGTCCCTGAATATATTACTCCTTATTTGCGGTTAATCGGGCACCGTCCCCACGTTCCGCAAGTTTATGGGATGGTTACATTGAATCGCTCAGGACGAAGAAGTAGTACGATCTGGTTATTAGAAAAAGCACCGATTTATAGTGAGGGTTTAGGTGCGGCACTAGCTGGTAAGGTAATGCCAGAACTTAGTGAGAGCTGGAAAACAGCCGGATCGATGCGTCAACTCAATTGGCTGTGGCAAATAGCCAATCTGTGGGACTCGATGCAGGTTGAAGGCGTGAGTAAAACGCTGTTACAGCCAGAATTGTTGCGGGTTGAAGGTGGGCTACTACGGACGATCGAATTGATGCAAAATGGAGCCTCTGCGCCCAAATTAGCCGAACTTGGTAAACTGTGGAAGTCGTGGCAAAAAAACGCACGGATCGGGATTGCCCAGGTGCTGGAAAAAATCTGCGATCGCTTAGTCAAGGAAGATGTGACTACAGCAACCCAGCTAATCGCGCTCCTCGACGAGGCTCTGCGAACGGTGGGTCAAAAACAATTTCTCAATTGTAACTACATTACCCTCAGCCATACAGGGCCAACAAGGGAGCAAAATGAAGATGCTTGTTACCCACCCAGCGGCGATCCACTGTATCAAAACACTGGCTACGATCTCAGTCTGGCGATCGTCTGTGATGGCGTTGGCGGACATCAAGGCGGTGAGGTAGCTTCCAGTCTCGCGATCGATACCATCCATCGTCGGATTGAGAACGTTCTCGACAAACCCGAAAATCGCTACCCCGATAGTATTGCGATTCAAATTGAGAATTCTACCTGTGTTGCCAACGACCAAATTAGTCTCCGCAATGACAGCGAAAATCGCCAAGAACGCGAACGAATGGGGACGACAATGGTGATGACGCTGATCTCCGGTCATGAGGCTTATATTGCCCATATTGGCGATAGTCGCGTCTATCGAATTACCCGCACTGGCTGTCATCAGATGACACTAGATGACGATCTGGCAACCAGGGAAGTCCGACTCAGTGGAGTATTATATCGGCAAGCTCTAGGGATGAGTAGTTCGGGTTCTCTATTTCAAGCCTTGGGGATGAATTCTTCCACTGCACTGCATCCAAATATCCGCAGAACGATCGTTGATGAAGAATGTATTTTTCTGCTCTGTTCGGATGGAGTCAGCGATCGCGATCGAGTCGAGCAGTATTGGCAAACCGAGATCCTCCCTGTCTTGGAAGGCAAGGTAGATTTAGCTACTGCTTGTCAGCGAACGATCAATATGGCAAATACTCACAATGGACATGATAATGCCACTGTAGCTCTGGTTCATTGTCAAGTAAAACAACCAGTTGAAGCCGGACAAAATACCGTGCTCCAGGATTTTCCGGCTGATGCGGCTACTTTTACCCATTCTGATACTCTCCTGCTCAGTAGTCCCGAAACCGAGCGGGGAGATCTCGATCGTCAGCGCAACCGGACTGTTGACGCATCTAGCCTGACAGATAAAGCATCAACATCGCTCACCGCTGAAAGCAAAAAGCCCCTAATCATCGGAGCGATCGGTCTGATTTTGCTAATGGCGATCGGTGCAGGGGCTTGGTTTCTCTCTCAAAGCAAATCTACTTCTACACCACCAATAGATACCCCCAGCCCAGTTGTTAGTCCGATTGATGCTCCGAAATAGCCTTTGTCGATGTTCTGGAGCAAATGCTATTTCGGAGGATACAGCGATTGAAATCGCCGCTCATGTTGCAAAGTCCGCGTAGGCGGACTTTGCATTCCGAGGAGTGGTTTTAACCACTTTGTATGTGTAGGTAGCAGTTTGAGTTCCGCAATTATCAATTATCAATTATCAATTATCAATTAATTACCAATCTATACCTTCAACAGATCTCCACCTTCGATTACCTTTGCCGACTCGATTTTGTCATCAGCTTTGAGTTGTCCGAGTACCTCTTGTCCAGATGTTACATAACCAAATACCGTGTACCGTCCATCGAGTAGATTGCGTCCAGCCGGAGTTAATTCTGGCTCGAATAGAAAGAAAAAGAATTGAGATGAGCCACCGTTAGGATCGTTCTCAGGACGTGCCATTGCTAAAGCACCATAA
>JAJAZF010000459.1 GCA_026785875.1 Chamaesiphon sp.
GCTGGTTTGGATCGGTAGCTGAAGGTGCTAAATCTGCTAAACTACTTTTGAGTTTACCGATCGCCTTTTCATCACTTTCCCGCGCAGTTTCATACTGTTGAATGGCAGATTTGAGCAGATCTGTACCCACGATCGATTTCTGTAATGCACCCAATCCATCATCATCGCTGGTTGGTTTCCATTCCGATGCTACTAGCACGAGATTGGTTTGATACAGCTCGAATTTGCCTTGAATCTGGGGTCGATCGATCGTTTCGATCAGCGAGAAGATCAGCTTGAATACAATAAATACTGTGAGGATACTCAGTAAAATGCGGCGCAGAGATTTAAAAAATGTGAGATTGTGGCGATCGTCGAGACTCATTAAAATGCCAGCTAAAATTTACAACTAGATTGTTATTATATGCCGTTAACTCAGAAGTTTGCCTATCTGTTTAGCATCACTCTCGGTCTCAGCATTTTATTATATTTATTGCGCGGTTTGGGGATCGTTACTTTTCTGCCAGGTGGGATATTGCTAGGATTAATTGTCCTAGCAATATCAACTTTTTTTTTGTATACTATCTCAATTACCCAACGCTAATGAGCCTAATTATCGCAACTTCAGCTCATCGGGTGAAATCTCAATGTCGTTAGATTAGATGCTTGAGGGGATGTCGATCGATTGAATACACTCAATCTCGGCATAATTGCGAGTTAATCGCGGCTAGATTCGATCGACTGTCAACTGCTGTCATGCTGGGATTATTGAGGTGCTACGATACCTGAAGTGGATTTTTTATTACGCGCCCGCAATGCTTCAATTTGACGCTGGCGATAATTTTCGGTTGCTGAATTTAGTTGCTCTTGTTGCTCCTTGCTGTAATTAGGATTAGTCTGACTATTGAGTTGTACTTGGTTGATGATCGTGAGCAATCCAGATGTGTCACCGCCATTCGCTCGACTGAAAGGATCGCGATTGTCGCTACCACTTCCAAAGCCGCCATTAGATTGAGCTGAGGCAATTGTGGGGATCAGGGAGATTGATAAGCCTAGGAGTAGACAGACAGGTGTGAGGAATAGTTTCATAGCTAAAGACTCAGAAAAGGGTGATGATAATCTTACCGAAATGGCTAATTATATTTGAAGTAGCTATGGATGAGGATGTCTGAAATCCTCACATAGTTCCTCAGATTAAGCTAGGCGACGTTTTAACAGTGGTTGAATGGCTGTGAGGGTAAATGCAGCAAAACCGACTAAAATCAGCAATGAGGTGCCAAAGGAAACAGATCCCCAAGGTGCTTGGAGCACGATACTACTGAGATCCCACTGTTGATGATTGTATAAGTAGCGAATTGGTTCGATCGCGTATGTCAGCGGATTGAGAGATGCTACCATCTGCAACCATTGGGGCATAAATGTCAGCGGTGCTAAAGCGGTACTGGCAAATAATAGGGGCAGGTTAATTACGAAAATTACGGCAATCAGTTCGATATGTCCGGGTAAAGCGAAAGTGAACCCCAAACTCAAAGCGGTAACGCCCAGAACTAGCAGTAGGATAATCAGGGCGATAATCCCCAATCCGGCGATACTGGGCAAACCTGCACCCATCAGTGCATTGATTCCAATAATCGCGGCTGTCTGCACAAAGCTCAAGGCGACGATATAAATTGCCGAAGCTGCTACGATGGAGTAGCGAGAGGCTAAAGGCGCAACGAGGAGACGATTGAGAAAGCCAAACTCGCGATCGAACATCACGGGCAATCCTGCGTTTAGTGCGCCGACAAAGGCAGTAAAGACTATCAATCCCGCACCTAAAAATTGTCCGTAGCTCAAGTCATTACCCATCATCCCTTTAGGTGCATTCTGAAATAATGCGCCAAATAGCACCAGCCACATTAACGGCTGAACGATACCCGCAATCAGTGTTGAAGGACGACGTTGGAGTTGGATAAATAGCCGTTTTGTCAGGGCTAAGGTTTCCTGAATAAAGTCAGCAAACCCATCCGATTCTAGTGGTTCGCGCGATCGAAGGCGATCGTTTGGTTGTAAGTTTACAGATGTAGAAGTGTCGATCGTACCGCTCATGGTAGGGTTGTGGTGAATGATGATGGGTGAATTTTAGTTATTTTCTATGCCCTTATCGCATACTTTGTTTTTTCTCGGCTTTGAGATCGCGACTTCCAGCAGCACTGAGTTCGGCATCTAGGAGGGTTTTACCTGTAGCGGCTAGATAGACATCATCTAAACTAGGTCGCGATTGAGAGATGCCAAAGATCGGGATTCCCGCCGTCTGAAGTGACTGTTGGATCGTCATCAGGACATCCCGATCTGGTGTAACTACCAAGTTGAGGGAGTTTGCCGAAGTAGCATTCACGATCGCTTCTTGGACACATGGTAGTTCGCTCAACATTTTTTGTGCTGTTTCGGCTTCTGATAAAGGTGTGAACTCGCGAATGCGGAGCGTAATCCGATCTCCACCTAACTTATTTTTCAGCTCGGCTGGCGTACCTTCAGCGATTAGCAATCCTCGATCGATAATGCCGACTCGATCTGCGAGTGCATCTACCTCTTCGAGATAATGACTGGTAATGAGGATTGTTGTCCCACTCGCTCGGAGCTGACGCAAGAAATCCCACACGACGATCCGACTCTCAATATCCAATCCGACAGTTGGCTCGTCTAATACGAGGACTTCTGGCTGGTGAAGTAGTCCCGCCGCCAAGTCGATCCGCCGCTTCAATCCCCCTGAATAGGTGCCTGTCTTCTTGTCGGCATAGCTTTGGAGGTCGAGTACTTCTAGTAGTACTTCGATCCGCTGCCTAGCTTCAGCCTTGGGGATGTGATAGAGTGCGGCTTGGAGTTCGAGTAACTCCCTCCCTGTCAGAATTTTATCGAGAGCGACCTCTTGGGCGACGTAACCGAGTCTTTTCCTGGCTTCACGGGGCTGTTCGAGGACAGAAACGCCGCTTATTTCGATCGTGCCACTATCGGGCTTGGCGAGGGTACACAAGCACCGAATGGTGGTAGTTTTACCTGCACCATTAGGACCGAGCAACCCAAAGATTTCGCCTCGTTCGACTTGGAAAGATACATCTTTAACCGCCGGAACGGTTCCGTAGCTCTTGCACAGATTTTGAATACTTACAGCGGCTGCCATTATCTATCTCTGATTATGGACAAAATGCGGCTCTACTGTCGATCGGCACTTACTGGGCGATCGCAGTTTAGCCAATCCTCCCTATCTTAACAATTTCCGTCCTCCGGCGGGAAATTTTAACGGCGATGCCTAGAATAATGGGACGATCGCTCATGGTGTTAATCTGCTGATTGATGTAATTTACTGCCGTCGGAGGAAGTCAGCAAGAAGGTCTCAAGAACAACGAGTGACTTCAGGTAATTTGGGTACTGGAATGGGTTTGGGTACTGGCGATCGTATGGAATTTACAGGCAAGCTAGAGATCGATCTTAAAATTATGAGAATAATATGCAAATAATAGATCGCCTATTGACTAAAGCTAGCAACGCTCGCCAATCGATGTCGCAGAGCGAGCCTAATTTCAAATGGCAATCCAAGTATGCGATCGGGTTAAAATCCCTCTCTTTAAGCAGATACAGCCACTTCTATCGATTGGTTTACAATTATGGCTGCTAAATTAAACGATCGAACATACTTGCCAAAAACAAAGAAAATGTAATAGACTCTTCATAGTTATCAAAAATTATTCTCAATAACTAAATTTGCATTCTTTAGTTCGGTCGCTAAAAATATGGCGTTACCGCTCCCAGTTGCGATCTCCTATCGCCCTGTTTTTCCCGTCCGATCTCCGATTACCTACAGCGAGCGCGGCTATGCCAACGAGCCATGCCAAAATCTTGGTAGTTCGATCGTCGGATTGTCTTGCTGTTCATCAACTTTCCACAGCCATAATCGATAACTCTGCAATCATCAAAAATTTAAACTAATCATGTGATATGACTGGAAATCGATTCTCTGGCATAGAGGCTACTTCTGCTAAGGCAGAGGCTACACTCATTACGAGTACGCCAAGCAATTTAACGGTAATGGATACGCTCACAGCGATTTTGGTCGGTTTCGGCATTCCTGAAGATACGATTCGGGAAGACACTCTCATCCACGCACATTTAGGGCTGGATTCGGTCGAGACAGTCAAACTTTCCCTAGAATTGAAGCGCGAGTTCGATCTCGATCTCAAGTTGGGAACGCGGAAAGATATCACGTTGGCAGAAATCTGTCAGATGACAGCAGCACCTTTGCCCGATCGATCTTCATAATTCTAGATCGCCAAAAATTTTAAAATGAAAAGTACATCTACCAGCTTGCCCGGTACCTTTAACGTGGCAGCTCATTTTCTCGAAGCTAATTTAGCCCCAGATCGGTGCAATCGCGTTGCTGTTTACTACCGCGATGACACTTACACTTATGCACAGGTGCATAGTTGGGTGCGGCGGATGGCTAAATTATTGGCCGAATTGGGTGGGGAGCGCGAACGCCGGATTGCCCTGTTATTACCCGACACGCCAGAGTTCGTGTTTGCTTTCTGGGGGGCGATTTGGTTGGGGATGGTACCAGTCCCAATCAATACGGCTTGTACGTTGGAAGACGTGCGGTATATTCTCCAAGACTGTCGCGCTCAAGTATTGGTAACAGATCGATCGTGGTTGGAACGTTTGGGCGAGATCGAGTCGCCATGCTTGCAACATATCGTGCAAATCGATGGCGATCGATCGTTAATCTCCTTACTGAGCCAACAGGATGAGTCGCTCTCTTGGGCGCAAACAGATCGCGAGGAACCCGCATTCTGGCTGTATACCTCTGGCAGTACCGGACGACCGAAAGGTGTAATTCACCTGCACCAAAGTATGGTGGTTTGTGCCGAACGCTATGGCAAAGACCTACTCGGCTTACAGGCAGATGACATCATCTACTCCGTTGCCAAAATGCCCTTTGCCTATGGATTGGGAAATACCTTGTACATGCCGATGTCAGTAGGTGCGGCTGCCATTCTCTCCGATGCGGCGAATGCGTTTGATATTATTGCTGATATTCAAACTTACCGACCGACGGTGTTATTTGGCATTCCAGGTATTTATGCTGGCATTCTCTCCGTGCAGGAGATTGCCCCCTTGGATGCCAGTTCGTTAAGGTTGTGCCTCTCCGCCGCCGAACAACTGCCCTCGACAATCTGGCTCAAGTGGCGAGAAATGTGTGGGTTGGAGATTTGCGAAGGCATTGGAACGACTGAGTTACTACATATTTTCCTCTCCAATCGACCGGGGGCATGTCGTCCGGGCACTTCCGGTCGTCCGGTTCCTGGCTATGATGTGCGCGTTGTAGACGATCGCGGATCGACAGTCCCAGATGGTGAAATTGGAGCCTTAGAAGTAACGGGCGAGAGCCTGATGTTGGGTTACTGGAACCGTTTGTCCGCAACACGATCGGCTCTATATGGGACGACGATGCGGACGGGGGATAAATATGTACGCGATGCCGATGGTTATTTTCGGTTCATGGGGCGCAATGATGACTTTTTCAAGGTCAATGGGATGTGGGTGTCGCCCTTTGAAGTTGAAGATGTTTTGCTCCAGCATCAAAGTATCCTCGATGCAGCGGTCGTTCCTAGTGTCGAGCCAGATGGAGCTTTAACGCAGGTCATCGCCTATGTGAGTCTCAAATCTGATTTTACACCCTCGATCGAGCTAGAACGTAGTATCCGCCAAGCGGTTAAGGCGAAATTGTCCCCATTCAAAGTTCCCAAAAGCATCCAGTTTTTGGACGCGCTACCACGCACCCCGACTGGCAAAGTGCATCGTCAAGCATTGTTGAAAATTTAGCGATGCGGTTAGGAACCGCGCGTTTGTGATGCAAAGCCCGAAGTTGGTGCGTTACGCTGGCGCGATAACACACCCTACAACTATCCAATAGGTAAATAATTATGTTTTCCATCGATACTCAGCCACTTGTCTACCATGAATTGTTCGTTCCAGAAACCAAAGATCCGCAATCTTTGTTACAAAATCTGTTAGATATCGGTTTATTTTCCAGTTATATGCTGTATGAGGGCGATTGCCAGACGCGGATTGCGGGGAATACCTTAGCTAGTATTGCGGTGAGTACTGACACTGTGACCTTAGATTATTTAGGACAAATAGAGTCACGATCGATTGTCGGCGATCCGCTCCAGCAGGTAGAGCAAATGCTGGCATCGTTACCGATCGAAAATTGGACGGCTTATGGTTACGTGGGTTTCGATATGGCGCGGTTTTATTCGAGTTATAGCAAGGCAATCGAGCAACCCTTATTGTATTTTTCGATTCCTGAAACCGAACTCCAGATTACGGATAAAGGGATTCGGATTAAAAGCGTCAAATCTCTGACCAAAATTATTGAAGCTTTAGCGATCGATCGCCCGTTGCGGAGTTATACCGCCACCCCGCCCACTCTTGATTTTGCCGATCGCGAACATTATCAAACCAAAGTGAGCGAACTGGTTGAAGCAATTCAAGCCGGACATTTACACAAAGCCATTATCGCCCGTTCGGTCAAGGTTGAAGGGCAGATGGATCTTTTGGGTACCTATCGTCTGGGGACTGAGAGTAATAATTCAGCGCGATCGTATTGTTTTCAGTTCGACGATGTGGGTGCGGTGGGTTTCAGTCCAGAAATTTTGATGACTGTCGATGCCGATCGATTTGCGATTACCAATCCGCTGGCGGGAACTCGCCCTCGATCGGAAAATCTGGAGCAAGATGAGCAATTGAGTCGTGAGTTATTTACTGATGCGAAGGAGGTGAAGGAACACGCTCTCTCGATCTGGCTGGCTCAAGATGAAATAACCTCGCTCTGCGTACCGGAAACCGTGCGGGTGTTGGATTTTATGGAAGTCAAGCAATATCGTTGCGTTCAACATCTTTCATCTCGCGTTGGCGGCGAACTACAACCCGATAAGACACTTTGGGATGCGTTAAAGGTGTTATTCCCTGGGATTACAGTTTCAGGAATTAATAAACAAGCCGCATTGGAGTGGATCGATCGCTTGGAAACGGAACCACGGGGGCTGTATGCGGGCGGGATTGGTTGGATCGATAGTCGCGGTACGGCGGATCTGGCGATCGCGATTCGATCGGCTTACCAGTATGGTGACACGATTCATTTCAATGCTGGTGCGGGGATTGTGGCTGAGTCAGTACCGGAACATGAGTATGTGGAGTCGGTGAATAAGATGAATACGATGTTGACGAATTTGGTGTTGAA
>JAJAZF010000460.1 GCA_026785875.1 Chamaesiphon sp.
GCATGGGACAAACGCCTGTATCGTCTGCACTTCAACTTTAGAACTAGGCATCGATGTCGGCGATCTAGACCTAGTTCTACAAGCCAATGCGCCCTCGACAGTATCCTCATTTTTGCAGCGGCTCGGTCGCACGGGTCGCCGTGCTGGACAGCGAGCCAACACCACCTTTTACTGCGAAGATATCGAACCAGTTTTACAAGCGATCGCCATCATTGAGCTGGCAAGAACGGGATGGGTGGAATCCGTTCCCGTTCAGACTAGGGCTTGGCCTGTGCTAGTGCATCAGTTACTAGCACTAACGCTTCAGTTTGGCGGTGTTAGTCCTGAGCGATGCTGGGAGTATCTTTCGGTTGTGCCTGACTTTAGTGGCATCGCCTACGATGAATTTGAAACCCTGATTCAGCACATGACTCAGACAGGGTATTTATTTATATCTGGAGGGTTGCTATCGATCGGCGATCGAGCGGAAAAGGTCTACGGTCGGAAGAACTTTATGGAACTTTATGCCGTATTTAGTAGCCCCCAGCTTTATAAAGTCCAAACTAAAGCCAACTATACGATTGGCTCCTTGGAGCAGATCTTCGTCGATAAACTAGTTCCAGAAGTTAGCTCATTCATTTTAGGCGGGAAATCTTGGACGGTATTGTCCGTCAACCATCCGGAGCGAAGCGTGCTGGTAATTCCAGCTCCACGCGGGAAAAAGCCCAGTTGGGGGGGATTCATCCCACAATTGCTGGGATTTGAACTATGTCAGCAGGTTCAGCAAATCATTCTCAGCAAAGATCCGCTCCCTTACCTTGATGAGCAAGCACAATTCGTACTGGATGAATATCGCAACGAACTAGCACCGCTACTAAAATCTTCTGGCTGGAGTCTTCAATTCGATCCAGATCGAGCGATCTGGTGGACATTTGCAGGTGGGGCGATTAATCACACACTTAAATATGGGCTTCAAGTTTATTTAGACTCAAAAATAGTTGTCGATAATTTCAAATTAAAAATTGAAGGAGATAGTTTGACAATGAATAGTTTAAAACTGGCGATCGACGAGATTTCCCACCCTTCATTTTGGCAATCGGCAGCAACTCAAAATGCTATCTCAATGAATTTACCAGAGTATCGACTAAGTAAATTCCAACAAGCATTACCGGACATCTATTCTATTGAAATTATTCAAAACTACTTACTAGACATTCCCAAGTCTATTGAGTTTCTGCAAAGCTTCAGGTAGAGTTACATAACTTCTTCAATTAATGACGATAGAGGTCGATCTCGCCTTGTTTGCGTAGCAGCGCATTGACCGTCTTATAAATTGCTCCCTGCCGTCCGATCGCCTAAAACAAGCGATCGCAGTTGAAATGTACGCCACCCAAATTACTGTCCAACTTTACGTTAAAGTCACATAGATGTTAGCGAATTAACATCTAACAAGCGTCCTCAAGCCTGAAACTAAGCCGTATGATAGGATGAAAACGTACATTGTTCGGTAACTGGTAGTGTCGATCGACTCTAAATATACCTATAGAGTAAATAAAGTAGCTGCGAGTCAGGTATCGACGACTTGGGGAGCGGGATTGACAAGTATCAATCGATTGGTAGCTGTCGCTGAATCTCAGGTACAGTATCGAGTAGAGCCAGAATTACCTGGATGTCCCAAGTTACCCGCAGATCTGCAACTGCGATCGTATCAACAGCAAGCCATTTCTAACTGGTTCAAAAATCAAGGTCGCGGCACGCTAAAAATGGCGACAGGCAGTGGTAAAACAATTACTGCACTCGCGATCGCACATCAACTATATCAACAAATCGGACTCCAAGTCCTGATCGTCATCTGCCCATTTCGACACCTCGTCAATCAATGGGGCAGAGAGTGTGAGAAATTTAATCTTCAGCCGATTCTCGCCTGTGAAAGCATCCATAAGTGGCAGAGCAAATTCTCTCATCAACTCGCCAGAATTAATACCGGACAGCAAAAATTCCTGACAATCGTGACTACCAATGAAACCCTAATTACCCCAGGATTTCAATCCCAACTAAAATATCTACCCGATCGTACCCTGATTATCGGCGATGAAGTGCATAATCTCGGTGCGAAAAAGCGAGAATCTAGTCTCCCCCGCAATGTCGGCTTGAGACTCGCCCTCTCAGCTACCCCAGAACGCCACTATGACGAGATCGGCACACAGAATATCCTCGATTACTTTGGAGACATCTTACAGCCCGAATTTACCCTCAAAGACGCGATCGAACAAGGTGCCCTAGTCCACTATTTATACTATCCGATCCTGGTCGAGCTGACCCAAGATGAGAGCGAACAGTACCTCAAACTTACCCGCGCCATTACCCGTAAGCTTCTTTATAAACATCAGGATCGAGCTGTCAACCACGATGAATTCGATTCCCCAGATCTCACGCCATTACTCATGCAACGCTCCAGGCTCATTGGTGCCGCAGCCAACAAACTCACCGCCCTCAAAGCCTTGATGCAGGAACGCTTGAATACTAGCCATACCCTATTTTATTGTGGCGATGGTAGTAGCGACAGCACCCGACAACTTACCGCAGTCACCCACCTGCTCGGTACAGAACTCGGCTACCGCGTCAATACTTACACCGCCGCAACATCACTTCTCGATCGAGAACAACTCCGCCAGCAATTTGAATCGGGCGCACTTCAAGGATTGGTAGCCATCCGCTGCTTGGATGAAGGTATTGATATCCCCGCCATCAAACATGCTGTGATCCTTGCCAGTAGTACCAATCCACGTCAATTCATTCAACGTCGAGGGCGAATTCTCAGACCAGATCCAGGCAAAGATCGCGCTACGCTCTATGATATGGTCGTATTGCCGCCAGAATTAGACCGAGATACGCTGGCGATCGAACGTAATCTACTCAAAAAAGAACTCCTGAGACTAATCGAATTTGCCGATCTCGCCGACAACGCCGCCGCCGCCAGATCCCAACTCCTCACCCTCCAGAAACGTTACGGATTGCTGGATATATGAACAGTTGACAGTTGACAGTTGACAGTTGACAGCAATTGCTATCGAAAAGAACTGACTTAATCATGGAGTTGAACTACTCGAAACAACTTTCCAACCGATCGCATTTACAGACTCCTGCGTAATTTGAGGCACTACACACCGCTGATGTGGATAACCGCCAATGAGTGCGTGGATACTCATGCTCAACTAATCGACCTGATGGGTATAATTGGAAGATAAACCCAGACTACATCTTTGAGAATACCTTGTCCCTGTTCCAACTGTGGCTCTACTTAACTCCTCCGCTTGCTGGTGCTGTTGTTGGTTATTTTACCAATGATGTAGCCATCAAAATGTTGTTTCGTCCCTATACGGCGAAATACATCGGTAAATATCAACTTCCGTTTACGCCTGGATTGATTCCCAGCAATCAGGAACGATTGGCGACGCGGATATCCGATACGATTATGGGTTCTTTGCTGACTCCAGTGGAGCTGCAAAAGATCGCCAAGCGATTGCTGGAGGTGGAACGCGTCCAAGCAGCGATTAGTTGGCTACTCCAATTAGCTTTAGAGCAGATTCAAGCCGACAAGGAACAAAAAACGGTCAAATTACTCGCAAATATTCTCAAAGATTTATTGGGTGAATCCCTTCCCCGTTGGCTGAGAGTTTTAGCTCGCAAGCCCGACTTTTTAGAGCCACAAATCAACCAAATCTTCGATCGATTGATTCTAGAATTCGAGCTGACGGAAGGACAAGCGGCTCAATTAGCTGAGTGGTTGATTAATGTAATTTTACCACCAGAAACACTGCGGTTAGCCCTAATCGATTTTTTGACAGATCGTAATATTCAAGTAATCGATGAAGGATTGCGCGAACAGAGTAGCGGTACTTATTGGGTGGTTGCCAATGTGTTTGGCGTGAAAAATGCTCTGAGTCGGCTGCGTACCTTCTGTTTAGACGATCGAGAAAAAGTCAATCAGATCATTTCTCAGCTAATTATCACTCTAAATATCCGCAATCGCGTTCAAGAATTATTGCGCGATCTTTCGCTCCAAAATTTACCAGTCTCCACAGTCAAACAACTCAGAAAAACCATCAGTGCCAGTGTTCGCAGCTACACTCAGAGCAAAGGGATCGAATTAATTCAAGGATTGACAGATTCGGCAGATTGGGACGGAATTGCTAATGTTGTGATTAGTCGGCTGCGGAGTTCGACGATCTTGACATCATCTTTAAATGTCGTCAGTTCTGAACTAGCCATCATTATCGATCGCTATCTAGAAGGCGATCTCGAACAAATTGTCGCTCAAGTAATTCCGATTTTAAATATCGACCAAGTGATTGTCGATCGAGTTAAAGCTACTTCTCCCGCCGAGCTAGAAGCTGGGATTCAAGGCATTGTCAAAAGCGAACTGCAAGGTATTGTCAATCTCGGCGGAGTCCTCGGATTTATCGTTGGTTTGATGCAAACAGGCTTTCTGTGGTTTCAACATTAATTTATATTTTAGGCTGGAAGTTATAGACTTTAGATTGCAAAAATTTAGGACTTAACGAGTAATATAAATAAGCTGTTACTCATTTAAATTACTAGTTGGAAAAAGGCAGAAGGCAGAAGGCAGAAGGTAGAAGGAATGCCCGATCGTGTGTTTTATATGTTCGACAGCTTAGATCTAATCCCTAATTTAATCATTAATTAAGTTTTCCAATTCCCGAAAACTGGTATTTTTTTAGATATTAGCGAACTTCGAGCTACTTATCTACGTCCATACTCTTACGGTACCAGCGAGCCTCAGCTCAAACTGCGCCGAAACATCCACATCATCCCTCTTCAACCCGATCGAATCATCCTCATGACTATCCTTGATGGATCTCTTGGGGAAATCGAGCGTCAGGACGTGAAGACTAAATAAAGTAGTGTGGGAAAAGTTTTACCAGCCACTTGTAAAAGGAGTTAAATAGAAACTCATGCCTAGTGTAAAAACTCAGCCGATCGCTCAACCCAGATCTACAGGTGATATGGTGCGTACCTATCTCCATGAAATCGGTCGCGTTCCACTGCTCAGTCACGAGCAAGAGATTTGCTACGGTAAGCAAGTACAGCAAATGATGCTCCTCCAAGGGGTAAAAAATAGCCTAGAACAGAGCTTAAATCGTCCGCCGACGAAAACTGAGTGGGCAAGTGAATCAACCCTAGCAGAGGCGGAACTCGATCGAGTATTGCGCTTGGGACATCAAGCCAAGCAGAAAATGATCGAAGCTAATCTGCGACTAGTAGTAGCGATTGCTAAAAAATATCAAAAGCGTAACCTCGAATTTCTCGATTTGATTCAAGAAGGTTCGCTGGGATTGGAGCGGGGCGTAGAAAAATTCGATCCTACCAGAGGTTATAAGTTTTCAACTTATGCTTATTGGTGGATCAGACAAGCAATTACGCGGGCGATTGCTCAACAAGGTCGATCGATCCGCTTGCCCATTCATATTACCGAAAAACTCAACAAAATTAAAAAAACCCAACGGGAGTTGTCCCAGCAACTAGGGCGGAGTGCTACATCGGGAGAGATAGCCGTCGCACTACAACTCGAACCCACACAGATTCGGGATTATCTCAACATGTCCCGTCAACCAATCTCGCTCGATGTCAAAGTTGGCGAGCGTCAAGATACCGAACTCTCAGAGCTACTCGAAGATGGTGGGATTTCCCCAGAGAAATTCACAGCGCAAGAATCGCTCCGCCAAGAACTTCAGTCCACTCTCAAAGAACTTACCCGCCAACAACGGGACGTGATTAATTTGCGCTTTGGGTTGGAAAGTGGTGTAGAGCTATCGCTGGCGAAGGTAGGGGAAATCCTCCATCTCAGTCGCGAGCGAGTACGCCAACTAGAGCATCAAGCTCTATCCCACTTCCGCCGTCGTCATAGTAGTTTCCGCGACTATGTGGCGAGTTAGCTACTCCCTTTAACCTGTGTCAGATCGGACATCGAGGGGAGGAGCATTGCTCGACGATGTTGAAACCTGCGATCGTCACTACCTCGTTTGACGAGATGACTCCGCTCGATTGGGGATCGCATCTTGTCTTCGATGTTCTCGATCGCGGATTTTTGGCTCTGGTGTAGCTCGAGCGGGAGTAATATTCGGTTGGGTTACTGTTCGATCGATTACTTGTCGCTCTTGAGGCGATCTATATTCTGGTGAAGAGGCTACACCAACAGAGCTAGGATTAAGATTAACTTGTGGAAAATTACTTGCTGTTGGCGATTAGAGTTGGGTGTGATTTGGAGATTTTTTGATAGTCTTTTTCGGCGGATTGAGGATTGAGTAAAACAGTGCGATCGAAATCAGATGCAGCAGCCTGACGATTGCCTAATTCATATTCAATTGCGCCACGATTGTAATAAGCACTGGCATTTTCAGGATCGATGGCGTTGGCGTAGCCGCGCCGAGAGGTAATCGCGCGAGTGTAATCATAGATCGCCCCATCGAATTAAACTATATTTATTTAACTTCATCCCCACTCACCACTAATTTAATGTCCTAAAATAGGAAACATGTGGGTAAAATGTTCAAAGTTGACGGTTTGACAAAATTGGATGTGCGACGCTCATAAGTAAATCAATATTATTTGTGTGAGGTACTACCGTGTTTGAAATGGTGAGCTATAAAAAGTTTCGCGATACGCCCAGCGTGCGTTTCTTTGATATTACTGTCCCTGAGTCCAATGTGCGTGACTTGGTAGTCCATCAAGGTCCTGCAATCAGCCCGCCTGATAGCGATCGAGGTTACTGGCAGTTTTATCTCCACCCGCACCAGGAAGACAATCTCTTGGCGATCGCGGGAGGGAGGACATTTTATCTAGTCAATTTTACCTGGAATTATCCATATCATATAGTGCGGTTGGAGACCGATCGCGAGATTTTGCGGATTCCCCGGGGTACCTTCCATCGTTCTGTTTCCGATAAAAATGGCTCGACGGTGATGAATCAAGCCGTACGGGACGTAGAAGCTACTGTAGCCAGCGAGTTTCGTGTCTACAATAGTGGCACGATTCCACGTTTATTAAGGGTGACATCGACATCGGCACCATTACCAAAATTACATGGTTTTCAGTGGTGATAATAAATAATCATCAGGACGATCGAAGCTAGGTAGCCGAGGCGATCTAGCTTTGATGATGACTTTACTTGACTGGAGTCAGCGGTTCACCAAAGCGGAGCGCGCTCCTAAAGACATTTTCATTAATAATCTCCGTTATGCCAATTTAAATGGTATTGAAAGCTGTCTGGTTGACTAATGTTGATAGTCAAGTAATGAATTCTCGCGCCAATTTGGCGGAGGGATTGCAGCGTTTGGCAGAGTTGGGATTTAATACTATTTATCCGGCGGTATGGCAACGAGGATATACTTTATATCCGAGTGCAGTAGCTCAGGAATTAACGGGAGCCTATGTATTACCCAACAGTCCCTTTGTGGGGCGAGATCTATTAGCCGAAATCATTGAGTTGGCGCAACCGTTGGCAATTCGGGTAATTCCGTGGTTTGAGTATGGGTTGATGGTACCGCCACAATCTGCGATCGCACGTCAATATCCAGAGTTACTTAGTCTAGACATACATGGAAATATCCAGCGGATTCAAGGTGCTAATGGCAAGCAAGATCCAAATGCTTGGTTAAATCCCTGTCGCGATCGAGTGCGTAAATTTATCATCGATCTCATTGCTGATGTTGTCAATAGATATCCGGTAGCAGGGATTCAATTAGATGACCATTTTTCGGTTCCGGTGGAGCTAGGTTACGATCTATTTACTCAGCAGTTATTTCAACAGGATCGTTGCCCTCATATTAACTGGAATGATTGGAGAGCGGGACAGTTAACAGAGTTATTAACTGAAATTGTCAGTTCGGTAAAATCGATCCGGCGCGATTGTATCGTTTCGATTTCTCCCAATCCATTAAGCTTTTCCAAGCGTCGTTATTTGGTAGATTGGCAGCAGTGGGCTGAGTTAGGTTTAATTGATGAGTTGGTACTGCAAGTTTATCGCGACAGATTAGATGTATTCATCGGCGAACTTACTAAGCCTGAAGTCAGAGCGATTCAAACAAAAATTCCCACGCTAATTGGGATACTCGCAGGCTTGAAGACTCGATCGATCTCTAGTGAGATGATTAAAGCACAAATCGATATAATTATTGTAAACCAATTTGGGGGATACTCTTGTTTCTTCTATGAAACTGTTTTAAACCAACAACTATCGCCCACATTAGTGAGTAGAAACAAAGCGCAATTAATCGATATCTTCAGCGGTTGACAATCGATCGTCAATAATGGGGACTCGATCGGTTAGAATCCTTGTAAGCGAGATTTAGTCGGTACGATTTTGCCGATCGCTATTACACTTTACATCGATCGAAAATGCAACTAGCTCCCTTTGGTTCCTGGACATCGCCGATTACTGCTGATGCGATCGTGGCTGATAGTATTGGGCTGAGTTCTATTGTCTTAGATGGGACAGATATTTATTGGTTGGAGTCTCGTCCCCAAGAAGCAGGGCGCAGTGTCATCGTTAGGCGCACCACAGATGGGACGACTACCGATATCACGCCGCCAGAATATAATGTCCGAAATCGCGTTCATGAGTACGGCGGCGCACCTTATACAGTCGTCGATGAGCGGGTTTATTTTAGTAACAATAGCGATAATTGTTTGTACGTTCAGGATTTACGGACACCGAATCGAGTTCGTCAACTTAGCCACGATCGGAATAAAAGATATGCCGATTTGACGATCGATCCGCGTCATCAGCGATTGATTTGCGTCCAGGAGGAACATGATTCGGCGGACTTCGAGTCGTTAAATACGATCGTCAGTATCAATCTCACTAACCCTGATGATGTGTATGTTCTGGCAGGGGGTTGTGATTTTTATGCTGCGCCAAGATTGAGTCCTGATGGTACTAAATTAGCCTGGTTGAGTTGGAATCATCCCAATCTACCTTGGGATGGTACCAATCTCCAAATGGCGACTGTTAATGATGGTTTTCTATCTGGACTAACACTGATTGCGGGTGGTGCGAATGAAGCGATCTTTCAACCTCAATGGTCTTCAGATAATACCTTATATTTCGTTAGCGATCGCACGGGCTGGGGCAATCTCTATCGCTGGAATAATGGGACGGTTACGCCTGTGTATGAGTTGGCGGCTGAATTTGGGCTGCCACAATGGGTATTTGGGATGTCTACATACGCACTAATTGGCAAGCATCGCATTGTCTGTACCTATAGTCAAAGTGGTGTCTGGTATCTCGCGCTGATTAATACCCTCAGTGGGCAGTTTACACCTCTGAATGTGCCTTATACTGACATCGCTGGTATTCGCGCGACTGGCAATTTAGTCGTCTGCTGTGCGGCTTCACCTACCCAGACTAATGAAATTATTTCAATCGATCTCCTGACAGAATCCCGCCAAGTACTCCAAAGATCTAACAAATTAGATATCGATCCTGGCTATCTATCAATACCGCAATCGATCGAGTTTCCGACTACTGAGGGTACAGCATACGCTTTCTATTATCCACCTACCAACCAGGATTACCAAGCAGCTCCAGGCGAGAAACCCCCGCTCCTAGTCAAAAGTCATGGTGGTCCTACCGCCGCTACTTCCAATCAACTCAGCCTCAAAACCCAATATTGGACGAGTCGCGGTTTTGCAGTAGTAGATGTCAATTATGGTGGGAGTACGGGTTATGGCAAAGCCTATCAGCACCGTCTCGATGGTAACTGGGGGATTGTCGATGTCGATGATTGTACCAATGCGGCACTTTATTTGGTAGCACAGGATTTGGCTGATGTCGATCGATTGGCGATTTCTGGAGGTAGCGCGGGGGGGTATACTACCTTAGCCGCTCTGACTTTTGGGAATACTTTTAAAGCAGGGGCGAGTTATTATGGGGTGAGCGATTTAGCCGCACTAGCCAAAGATACTCACAAATTTGAATCGCGGTATCTCGACAGGTTAGTTGCACCATATCCAGCTAGTGCGAATATCTATCACGATCGATCGCCCCTGTATTTTACCGATCGATTGTCCTGTCCGATCGCTTTCTTCCAAGGATTGGAAGATAAAGTCGTACCGCCAAATCAAGCCGAAATGATGGTAGCCGCACTCAAAGCTAAAGGTATCCGCGTCGCTTATGTCACGTTCCCCACCGAGCAACATGGTTTCCGCCAAGCAGCAAATATCAAACGCGCTCTGACTGGTGAATTCTATTTCTATGCTCAGATCTTTGGCTTCCAGCCAGCAGAAAACATCGAACCGATCGAAATCTGCGGCTAACTCACATTTTGCATCAGAGCATAGATACTAGTAAAAGCGTAGATCCAGGGTACCCACAAGGGGCACCCCTACAGTTTTAATTGTGTAGTGGTGCTCCTGAATTCGTCTAAGGTCTGCCAGTCATTTTAGAAACCTTCCGAGTTCCAGGCGGAAAGCTGAGTAAAAC
>JAJAZF010000461.1 GCA_026785875.1 Chamaesiphon sp.
CTTGAACGGTATAGTAAATCGAGGGACGATTGCCAAAAGTAGAAATCGAGCCACTCGCCCCATCCCCATCAAAGTAGGGATTGATGGTATCGGTAAAGTCATCGGCTGCACCAGCATTTGCGGCGACTACTAGCTGTGTTTTTGGGGTGAGTGGAAATTCATATTTGAGTGCATCAATCCCGATACTACTATTGGTTGTGCCATCCGTCCAAGATAAGCTGCCTTCATTAGTCGCTGTTGCTGTGGTGCCTACACTGGGGTTTTGGGTGTTCAAACCCAATCCTACTGCCTGAAGGCGAGTGGTGAGAGTACCAGTGCCGATCTCAGTTTTGAGTTCGAGTCTAGTCCGATTCCCAAAGGCTGGGTTGCGATTATAATCCCCTGCAAACGTTCCAGTTGCCCCAAAAATTACCGATCCTTGCAGTTTGGTATTTAAGGAAAATTGGTTAGGATCTGGATCTGCTGGAGTTGCTGTCGGTGGGGCTGTAGGGGTTACTGCTGGTGATGTGGGCGGGGCGATTGGAGCTGGCGGTGGAGTTATTTGAGTCAGATTTATTGGAGCGGGGATAGTTGATGAGGTAGTGGCAGTTGTGTTTGGTTTAAACTTAACTTTGCGCTTGAGGCGTTTCTTGTTCCTAAGTGCGATGAGCTGGTTGGGACTGTGTAGATCGAGTGTTGAATTGACCCGATTGGATGCCGAGATGGTGTCTGCGGCTTGGGCACTAGTAATTATCAATAATGTTGCTAGTAGGCTACCTGAGGTAATCGACAGCCAGTTTATTGTTCGATCGAACATATTTAATCCTGAGATAACTAGATAATAGGGCGATTGAGAAGTGGATTTCAGTTTCGATTATTTTCACAGCACGATATTCGCGAAACCCTCCACCAGGGGATTTCGCGATCGAGACTCATCTCAACAACTTTTCTGTGTTAATAATTGGACTGAGGATGTGCCGAGATTAAGTGTTAGATAAAATCGCGCAACATCTTTTTAATTTCGATCGCATGTAGTTCTTCGTTACCAATCATCGTTCGAGCGAACTCTTCGAGGTAAACACTTGCATCCTCAACGATATCGAGGAGTTTTTTATACATTTGCAATGCGCTTTTTTCGTGAGTCAGACTTTCTTGTAAGATGTCTTTGACAGAGTGCTTATAGGTTTCCTCCATCGGCGCAATTTGTAGGGATGGATGACCCTCCAAGCCAGTCAGAATCTCACCAACTTGCTGGGCGTGAAGTAGAGATTCTGTCGCTTGGGCTTTGAAGAAATCCACAATTGGAATCCGGTTTGGGCCTGTAATCATCAGTGAATAGTGTGTATATCGCACTACTCCAGCCAGCTCAAATTCCATCAGCGATCGCAGAACGTCGATCGCTTTTTCTTGGTCTAAATCTTGCATAATCTAAAAATTTAAGTTAATGAGTAATGGCGGTGGAAACCTGATGCTGCAAATAAGCACCAATTTTTTCGATGAAATTAGAGCCGATCGGTTCCGGTTGTGCATCGATCGGGAAATGCTTGGCTAAAAGTGCTGATACCTGAGTGGGTTGAATTTGGCGGTAGTGGTTTTTTCCAGGTAATATTGCTCCGGCTGGATTAGTGACGATCGCGTGTGGAGCTGCTTTACATTGATGGAGACATTTTACTGTCTCAATTTCTACTCGATCGGTGAGATCGTGGCGATCGAGATATGTTTGCATGGCGCGACAGATCCCCTCGCTCCCCCGTCGCCGACAGCTCGAACCCTGACAAACTTGAATTTTTGTTGGTAAGACAGGGCTATTGGCTACTGGATGACGATTCTCCATCGGAGAAGATACTTGTGCTGAGCGAAGTCGAAGTACGCCAACGATTGTGGGCGGTACTGGCGCGGGGAAACTATTCTCCAGCGGCGACTCCATTTGTGGTGGAGTCAATAACTGTTTGACTTTAATCTCGATCTCACCTGTAGAGCCGATCCGTTCTTGGCTGAGTAATGTCAACCAGATTCCTGGTTGCCAATCCTGAATTTGCGGGCGGAGGCTTTTCGCAATTTTGACTAGTTGTTCGCCATTGGTAGTGGCTAATCTGATGTAACGATGCGGTGTGCGATCGTCCCCCCAGCCGAGAAAATAACCTGTTAGCGATCGAATAATTTTTCGCTGTTGATTGCTCATAAATAGTGCTTTCTAAATGGCATTTTTTATAGTTGCTGATAATTATTCTTACTATTTTTTCAAATAGTGGCGATCGCCCAGATTGGTTTGTGTCCTGCGTTGCTGCTGCAACCGTGGACACATTTATCTGTTCTGATTTGAATCGATCGCTAGCTACTCAGCCATCACCTTACGCCCACAATCCTTTCTTAACGTTCCGCCAGATCGGTAACAAGGGCACGTACACAAAATTTGGTAGTCAAGATGTTGATTTGGGTTTCTTAAGATACTATATAGGATCGGCAAACAAATGACAATAGTTTGCAACTAATTTAAAATTGGGAAACCCATTCGCGTTGCGATCGCCGCAATGAGCCGAACTTAGCCCAATCCAGTCGGGATGTAAGATTTAATTTCAGTAATTTGATTGCGATCGTCTACCATCACTACCTTCGGCTGGTGATTTTGAGCTTCCACGTCGTTGAATTGGGCGTAGCTCATCACGATCGATTTATCCCCTTTAACGCCCAGTCTAGCCGCTGCACCATTCAACTCGATCGATCCAGAACCAGGTGCAGCAGCAATCGCATAGGTAATGAACCTTTCGCCATTATTTACATTGACAACGTGCACTTGTTCGTAAGGTACTATGCCCGCAGCAGTAAGTAACAGCTCGTCGATACTAATACTGCCCATATAGTGGAGATTAGCATCTGTAATCGTGCAACTGTGAATTTTGGCTGCTAATAACGTGCGCTGCATAAGTTAGGAGTTGGGGATAAGGGATGAGGGGTGAGGGATTTGTTGGAACGAGAAATCAAGCCCGACTCCAACAACAATCCACCTTTACAGGTAGGAAAGTCACCCCCTGCATGTGATGCAGCCATTAGTTGTTATCTACTGTTATCGGTAAAAATGGGAAAAAATTGGTAATTTTCCGCGTTCTATTTTCCCATTACCGCAAAGAATTGGTTTAAAGCCTCTCCCTTTTAGGGAGAAATTAAAAGAAAACTATTCATTACTCCAATCCTCTACCTAAAAGGAAGAGGTCACTGTTAACACTTCGACTACGCTCAGTGCAAGCTGTTAACTGTCAACTGTCAACTGAATGAACTATTTCTTCGCCGCCGCAACGCATTCTTGAACTAGAGGCATTACCGCGTCAATGTCTTTCCAGCCGAGGATTTCGGTAACTTTTTTTTCTAGATTTTTATAAGTCTTAAAAAATTCAGAAATTTCATCCAAGCGATGTTGAGCAACGTCTTTGAGCGACTTTACATTAGCATAGCGGGGATCTTTATCGGGGACACAGAGGATCTTCTCATCACGATCTCCACCATCGATCATTTCTAGCATTCCGATCGGACGTGCAGCAATTACACAACCTGGAAAAGTCGGCTGATCCATCATCACCATTGCATCGAGCGGATCGCCATCATCACCCAGTGTATTGGGGATGAAACCGTAATCGCAGGGATATTGGACTGAAGAAGACAACACGCGATCGAGTGCCATCGCATTCATGTCTTTATCAAATTCGTATTTATTTTTACTCCCAGCCGGAATCTCGATTAAAACGTTGATAATCCCGAATTTGGGTTGAGCAGGAATGAGCGTTAAGTCCAAAATAAAATTCTCCAATTCAAACAAGCTAGGGGAAGTAAGTTTCCCCTGTTTGCATTTTACTAGGGATTGGGAATTGGATAATAGATATTTTCGAGTCCGAATATTGTTTTTTAGATCATTCGGGTAACTCTGCTGTCGCGGAAGTAGGTAAAGCTTGAACGCTGCTAGCTGGCGAGTAGTGAACGATCGCCGCGACAGGTAAGATCAGTGTAAAAATCGCGATCGCACTTCCCCAAAACTCTCCCCATTTGCGTCGAGGAGGTTCGGTTTTGGACTTGCCAGGGGGGATTGATGCCATGTGATAAATGTTTTTAACTCAATATTGGTGCTGACCGCTGAACTAACAGTCGGTCTAAAATTACACCACTACAACCATTGTACCCAACAACTGGTATAGGGTTGTTACATAGCTCACAATTATTCGTATTTACGGTGATTTTTAGCGAAATTTCTCGATTATTTCAGCGCGATCGGGATTACTCATATCTTGTACCAGTATAAAGTAGATCTAAGGGTACCCATGAAGGGCACCCCTACAGGTTATCCGATCGCTGTGGGCAATTGCCACCGTCACACCATCACCAGCGATCCGAAATTTTTGCTTGGGTACTAATAAAATCTTGGTTTGTGCTGCACAAAGAGCGGCGGCTTCAGCTACACTAGCAGTCCCGACTAATTCTGATACCAATCGTGATGGACGATCGACAGCGACGGAATTTAGCCGTTCTGGGCGATAAGTTTTTAAAAACAAACCCGACTCACGACAATAATCGAGCAATCCAAGCTCATTGGCTTTGCGATCGACTGTTGCAATCCCCGCAATTGTGGCAAGATCTAGATCGCGATCGATAAATACTGACTCGATCGCTTGCTGGATGACTAATTTAGATACTCCCCGTTGACATCCGATCCCCACCCACAGATATTTGTTCGCATCATTGCATCCATCCCAGGTTTGGAGGGGTATCCCAGCACAAGTCAATCTCGATTTAAGTACCCGCTCCATCACATCCGCCATCGCAAATAATATGTCAAACGAAGTCACTGCTAAAACTCTATATCTAGTTGGTACACCGATCGGTAATTTGGGTGATATGACGATGCGGGGCATTCAGGTATTGCGGGATGTCGATACGATCGCGGCTGAGGATACCCGCCACACTGGTAAATTACTCCATCACTTTGAGATTAAGACCCCGCAAATCAGCTACCACCAGCATAACGAACAACAGCGCATTCCCGAATTGATCGGTCAATTGCAAGCAGGTAAATCGATCGCTCTAGTGACAGATGCGGGGATGCCAGGGATATCCGATCCTGGTTATCTGATTGTCTCAGCTTGTGTTGCCGCAGGGATTCGCGTCATTCCCATCCCTGGGGTAACTGCGGTAATTACGGCTGTGAGTGCTTCGGGATTGCCGAGCGATCGATTTGTATTTGAAGGTTTTTTACCAGCCAAAGGACAGGAACGGAAAGGGCGATTAGAAGCAGTTTCAGGTGAGGCTCGTACCCTAGTATTTTATGAATCTCCCCACCGTTTGCGCCAGACTTTAGCGGACTTTGCGACGACATTTGGTACAGATCGACAGATTGTGATCGGGAGAGAATTAACTAAACTGCATGAGGAATTTTGGCGGGGCGAAATTGGGGCGGCGATCGAGCATTACACCCAAACCGAACCCCAAGGGGAATATGCGATCGTCATTGCGGGTGCCCCTGTCAGCCATCCGACTCTATCAGATGAAGCGATCGAGCGCGCCTTAATCGAGTTGATGCTCAATGAGACATCACGTTCTCAAGCCAGTCGAATCGTTGCCGAACAAATCTCACAATCGCGGCGATATGTCTATCAATTGGCACTCGCGATCGATCTCGATGCTGCGAAAAGTAGACTGCTAGTAAATGAGCCGGAAATTTCCGAGTAAAATAGCTGTAGATCCTTTGGTATAGTAGCCATGTTCCAATCCGAACTACCCAGATACCTCCCCACCGCAGACGAACTACCTTGCTCTGACGATACTCCTGTGGATGAGGACTGGAGCTGGAGGTTCCCTCCAGCTAAAGAAGTCCGTAATGAACTCCAAGAAATCATCCCTACTTTACTTAAATCTATCCTCCAGATCTTGTGGAGCGATCGGATGGATTGGTTCTTTGGGATCGATATGGGTATTTACTTTCATCCCGAACAACCACCGATTGTTCCCGATGGCTTCTTGAGCCTGGGTGTAGAGCGATTTTATGATGAAGAACTTCGCCCTAGTTATGTATTGTGGGAAGAACAAGTCGTCCCCAGTTTTGTGCTAGAAGTAGTTTCTGTTACTCCTGGTCGAGAATATACTAGCAAGCTCGATAACTATGCCAGCATGGGAGTCTTATATTATGTCATTTACAATTCCAAGCGGCGACGCAAACCCAAATTAGAAATTCACAAGCTCGTAAATGGTCGATATGAGCTGCAACAGACTAATCCTTTCTGGATGCCAGAAATCGGTTTGGGCATCGGCTACGAGCGCGGCGAATAC